>CAZPNJ010000084.1:0-5593 GCA_964587765.1 uncultured Prevotella sp. | reverse complement strand
CTTACTCGCACGGAGTAAAATAGTTGCTTTTCCTCGGTTCAACATGTATTTACCCGAAGAATGCTCCACAGCCTATGAAGGAAGACGCATTGCTTACCTCGCCGCTTGAATACACTAACGAGGAGTATGCCATTGCGAAAATCGCCGGACTTAAAATGTGTGAGAGCTATAATCTGCAATATGGCACTAACTACATTGCAGTGATGCCTACCAATCTTTATGGTCCTAACGATAATTTCCATCTTGAAAACAGTCACGTTATGCCAGCCATGATGCGCAAAGTTTATTTGGCTAAGCTGATAAATGACGGCAACTGGCAGGCTATTTCAAACGACATGAACAAGCGCCCTGTAGAGGGTGTCGATGGAGGTGCGTCGCATGAAGATATATTGAAGGTTTTGTCAAAGTATGGCATTGAAAACAATCGCGTTACGCTTTGGGGCACTGGCTCGCCACTGCGCGAATTTCTGTGGAGCGAAGACATGGCTGACGCCAGCGTACACGTTTTGCTAAACGTTGATTTCAAGAATATTATCGGAGTTGAAAAATACTCTTCAGTATTCTATGGAGCTTCAACCAAGGGCGCCGTTGACCGAAACAACAGTGAGGGTAGAGGCGGTGCCATACCTTCGTTGGGCGAGATACGCAACTGTCACATCAATGTAGGTACAGGAAAAGAACTTACAATTAAGGCTCTTTCTGAACTCGTGGTAAAGGCCGTTGGTTTTAAGGGCGAAGTTGTCTTTGACGCATCGAAACCTGACGGTACTCCTCGCAAACTTATTGACGTTAGCAAGCTGCACTCTCTTGGTTGGACACATAAGGTGGAAATCGAAGAGGGCGTAAGTAAACTATTCGAGTGGTATAAAGAATCCATACAATAAGGTCTTGTAACACAAGATGATAGCAAAGGAATAAAAGCGGGCTTGCCCGTGAATAAAATAGCGCCTGCGCAACAGCATTTATTTGCTTGCGCAGGCGCTTTAATTATATTAATTTGCTTAGGCAAGCGTGTTTGTTTGCCTCGGCAGGTGCATAAAAAAGAGAAGTGATTTACGTCTGTATTTTTTCTTAGATTGTGATTTCTCCGGCAACGGACTGACACATAAACTTGCGTATAGTTTCCGCTGATTTATAGCGAGCCTGAAGATGCATCATCTTGGTTACCGCTGCTTCAACCGTGCTGTCTTGTCCGCTTATTACGCCAGCCGCTTGAAGTTGGCAACCGTTTTCGTAACGACTCATTACCACATTGCCTGAAACGCACTGGCTGATGTTTACCACAACCACGCCGCGCAGATATGCCTCTTGCAGCAATTCGATAAGACGCTCATCGTGGGGTGCGTTGCCACTGCCGAAGGTTCGCATTATTATTCCACGCACATTGGTTTCGGTCAGCACTCGTTCTATAACATCGTTTTGTATGCCCGGAAATAAAGAGAACACCATAACGTTAGTGTCCATTTCGGTGTGTGGAATCATTGGGCGGCTGAAGTCAGGCGTTAGAATATGGTGCTCGTGAAAAACAAACTTTACGCCCGCATCGCACAGGTGGGGATAGTTAAACGAGTCGAATGCCTCAAAACCGTCAGCGTTTTGCTTCGTTCAACGATTTCCTCGCAGCAGATGTCCACTGAAGTATATGCACACTTCGGGAACCATGGCATGACCGTTGTCGTCTTGTGACGAAGCCAGTTCAATGCTTGTAATGAGGTTTTCCTTTCCGTCGGTGCGAAGTTGTCCGATTGGCAGCTGACTGCCTGTAAGTATTACCGGTTTGGTAAGGTTTTCAAGCATAAACGAAAGGGCAGAGGCTGTGTATGCCATTGTATCCGTTCCATGCAGGACTACAAAACCGTCGTATAGATTGTAGTTCTCAGAGATGATGTTAACCAACTGCGCCCACTCGCGTGTGGTCATGTCACTTGAATCGATAGGAGGGTTAAACTGGTATATGTCCACTTCGGTCTTTACCAGTTTCAGTTCTGGTATGCTTTCAAGCAGATTGTTGAAGTCGAGTGGTTCAAGTGCGCCGTCGGCATTCTTTCCCATGCCTATGGTGCCGCCTGTATATATCAGAAAAACCTTTCCTGTCATATTCGTTTTATTTATTATAATGGTTAGTTATCGCAAAAGATGTGCCGAGGCTATCTCTTTTGCAAGAGCACTACGTTTTCTACATGCGGTGTGTGAGGGAACATATCTACGGGCTGCACAGCCTCAACTTTGTATTTCGCATCAAGAAGTGCAAGGTCACGAGCCTGAGTGGCGGGGTTGCAACTTACATAAACAATGCGTTGCGGTTGAGCCATAAGTATAGTGTTAACCACATCTGGGTGCATACCTGCACGAGGTGGGTCGGTAATGATAACGTCTGGTCGGCCATGCTGCTTGACAAACTCTTCGGTAAGTATGTCTTTCATATCGCCTGCATAAAAAAGAGTATTGTCAATGTTGTTTATCTGACTGTTAATCTTTGCGTCTTCAATAGCCTCTGGCACGTATTCTATACCCACAACCTTTTTAGCATTGCGAGCTACGAAGTTGGCGATTGTGCCCGTGCCTGTATAAAGGTCGTAAACAAGTTCATCGCCTGTAAGCTGTGCGAACTCGCGAGCTACGCTATACAGGTGGTAAGCCTGGTCGGTGTTGGTCTGATAAAAGCTCTTTGGTCCAACCTTAAATCTTAGTTCCTCCATAGTTTCAAAGATATGGTCATTGCCTTTGAACACATATACTGGAAGGTCGCCAAACGTGTCGTTGCACTTTTGGTTTATAACGTACAGCAAAGAGGTTATCTGGCTGAACTTATCAGCGATGGCTTGCATCAAAGACATGGCAAGAGGCTTGTCGGTTTCCTCGTTATCGTAATGGAATTGCACCAGAACCATCCATTCGCCTGTATTGGAGTTGCGAATCATTATATCGCGAAGCAGACCGGTTTGCTCTCGAAGGTCAAAGAAACTCATTCCGCTCTTAAAGGCATAGTCGTATATGAAATTGCGAATTTCGTTGTTAAGTGGGTGCATCAACGAGCAGTCATGAATAGGATAAATCTTATCAAATGCGCCTGTTATATGGAAACCTATCGCATTCTTTTCAGTTATCTCTTGGTTGTTAGCTATCTCTTCAACTGTGAGCCAGCGCTTATTTGAACAACCAAACTCCAGTTTGTTGCGATATTCAAACGTCTTCTGAGAACCTAAAATCGGGCTGAACTCTGGCAATTCTACCTTGCCTATGCGTGAAAGTTGGTCAAATACTTGCTGTTGCTTTGCTTTTAGCTGTAAATCATAAGGCAAATTCTGCCATTTACAACCACCACAAATGCCAAAGTGAGGGCAACGAGGCTCGGTGCGGTCTTTGCTCATTTCTACAAACTTTACCACACGACCCTCAGCATAACTGCGACGCTTTTTCGTAACTTGTACGTCAACTATGTCGCCAGGAACGACAAACGGAACAAACAATACCAAATCGTCCCAGTGAGCTAACGCCTTGCCTTCGGCTGCAACTTGCTCTATCTTGACTCCTTCAAGCAAAGGTAGTTGTCTCTTTTTTCTTGTCATCGCTAAAAAAATGTTTCTCGATTTATCTTAGTAGTTTGAAAGAAACGCCCTGCTCCAGCGTTGTGTAGAGTAGGGCGTTACACTTATTGCGTTGTTTTAGAATTCTGCGTTCTTCGGTGTTCTTGGGAAAGGAATCACGTCACGAATGTTCTGCATGCCCGTTACAAAGAGTATGAGGCGCTCGAAACCAAGTCCGAATCCGCCATGAGGACATGAGCCAAACTTTCGGGTATCGAGATACCACCACATATCTTTCATAGGAACATTGCGACGCTTTATCTCAGACAACAGTTTGTCGTAGCTCTCTTCACGAATAGAACCGCCTATAATTTCGCCAATTTGTGGGAACAATACGTCTGTGCCCTGAACAGTCTTGTCATCTTCATTGACTTTCATATAGAAAGCCTTTATATCCTTAGGATAATCTGTCATGATAACAGGGCGCTTGAAGTGCTGTTCAACAAGGAAACGCTCATGTTCACTTGCCAAATCCATTCCCCATTCAACAGGGAACTCAAACTTCTTGCCAGCCTTTAGAGCTTCTTCGAGAATCTTTATGCCTTCAGTGTAAGGCAAACGAACGAAGTCCTGCTTCAAAACTCCTTCAAGTCGCTCAATAAGTCCCTTGTCTATCATTTTGTTAAGGAACTCAAGGTCGTCCTTGCAGTTATCGAGTGCCCAACGAACACAATACTTTATAAAATCTTCCTCTAAATCCATGAGGTCCGTCATATCAATGAACGCAACCTCTGGCTCAATCATCCAGAACTCAGCCAAGTGGCGTGGAGTATTGCTGTTTTCTGCGCGGAAGGTTGGACCGAAAGTGTATATCTGTCCAAGTGCAGTTGCACCAAGTTCGCCCTCAAGTTGTCCGCTGACAGTCAAAGATGTCATCTTGCCAAAGAAGTCATCATCATAAATGATTTTTCCGTCTTTGTCCTTCTTCAAGTCATAAAGGTTCTTTGTGGTAACTTGGAACATTTCGCCAGCTCCCTCACAATCACTCGCAGTAATAAGAGGTGTGTGGAAATAGAAGAAACCATGGTCGTGGAAGTACTTGTGAATAGCTATTGCCATGTTATGGCGAATACGCATTACTGCACCAAAGGTGTTGGTGCGCAAACGCAAGTGAGCATACTGGCGCATGTATTCAAATGACTGACCTTTCTTTTGCATTGGGTAGTCGCTTCCACATGTTCCGTAAAGTTCTATCTCAGGGTCTTGTATTTCTACAGCCTGACCTGCGCCCTGACTTTCCACAAGGTTACCAGTGGCACTAATACAAGCGCCAGTGGTAATCTGCTTTAATAATGTTTCGTCTATCTTTGTTGGGTCAACAACAATCTGAATGTTCTTGATAGTTGAGCCATCGTTTAGAGCGATAAAATCAACTGCTTTGCTTGAACGATGGGTTCTTACCCAACCTTTTACATTTATTTTAGTTCCAAAGTCGGTGCTCTTTAGGGCATCAACAATCTTAGTTCTTTTTATAGTTCCTAACATTTTATTGTTTCCTTAATTCTATAAGATTATTCGTATGAGCCCTGACGCAGTGTGTCAACTTCTTCCTGTGTGAGGAAGCGCCAGTCGCCACGACGAAGGTTCTTCTTGGTAAGTCCAGCGAACAATGTGCGGTCGAGTTTCACAACTCTGTAACCGAGGCTCTCAAATATACGGCGTACAATGCGATTCTTGCCAGAGTGGATTTCAATTCCTACCTGCTTGCGGTCACGCTCATCTGCATACTCGATTGCGTCTGCGTGTATTTCGCCATCTTCAAGAGTTATACCCTCTGTAATCTTTTGCATATCCTCTTCAGAAACGTTCTTGTCAAGATATACGTGATAAACCTTCTTTTTCAAGAATTTTGGGTGGGTAAGCTTGCTCGCCATGTCGCCATCGTTTGTGAGAAGCAGCACACCCGTTGTGTTTCTGTCAAGACGTCCGACAGGATAAATGCGCTCTGGGCAAGCACCCTTAACCAACTCCATAACTGTCTTGCGCTCTTGTGGGTCTTCGCTTGT
>CAZPNJ010000083.1:3156-7967 GCA_964587765.1 uncultured Prevotella sp. | reverse complement strand
CCGACAACGACTTTACGTTCATATTCTCACAGTTCGACCAACTTGAGTTTAACGAAGAGGTTATTGACAATCAACTGATGGCACTCATGGGCTATTACGCTTTCCTGATAATCGGCATCAATCTTGATACCTTTTCGCCAATGGGTGGCGAAGATGTGCTGCAGCGTTGCATGAATTTGGCTAACAATGCACAGAGCCTTGATTTCCCCGGTTGGAAATCGTTTGATAACGACCGCAACAGATTTGCCATCATTAATGGCTATCTTGAGGAACCGATGAAATCTTTCCGTCAACTGCAATACGATTATTACCGTTTGGGACTTGATGAAATGGCAAACAACGCAGAACGTGGTCGTACAGCCATAACCACTGCTATTGAGAACAATCTCAAGAAAGTTCACGAAGACCGTCCGCTGAGTATGCTTCCGCAGATATGGCTCGATTATAAGAAAGACGAGATAGCCAATATATACAAAGGTAAGGGCACACAGAAAGAGAAAGAGTCGGTTTACGACATTGTGTTCTCCATAAATGCCTCACAAAACAATACTTGGGAGAAAATAAAACAATAATCTCCAAAGTAAAATAGAGAAACGATAAGATGCTTAAACATTTATATATAAAGAATTTTACTCTTATTGACGAGCTTGACATTGAATTTCACCGTGGCTTTTCCGTTGTCACAGGCGAAACGGGTGCGGGTAAGAGTATAATTGTTGGCGCCATTGGTTTGCTCATGGGTAATCGCGCCGATGCCAAGAGCATTAAGCAGGGTAGGGACAAGTGCGTTATTGAGGCGCATTTCGACCTGTCGCAATATCAAATGGAGTCGTTTTTCGAGCAAAACGATATTGACTACGACATTACCGATTGCATTTTGCGCCGTGAGCTCAGTGTCACTGGCAAAAGCCGTGGTTTCATAAACGATACCCCTGTTTCGCTATCGCTTATGCGCGAGTTGGGCGAACAACTCATTGATGTTCATTCTCAGCATCAAAATCTGCTACTCAACAAGGAAGACTTTCAGTTAAGTGTTGTTGATATAATTGCGGCTGACCAAAAGCAACTTAGCGACTATCGTCAGTCTTACTCTGCTTTGCAGCACGCCGAACAGGAGTTGCGTGCCGTGCGCGAAAGCATAGAGCGTAACAAGGATAATGAAGAGTTTCTGCGCTTTCAGTACAACGAACTTGCCGATGCAAACCTTGTTGAAGGTGAACAGGAAGAGAAAGAACAGCAAGTTGAAACGCTCTCTCATGCAGAGGAAATAAAAAGCGCTCTTTACGATACCGACCAGCGACTGCAAAACGACGAATCGGGTTCGCTGCAGAGTCTGAAGACTGCCACAGAGAATTTGCGTGGCATTGAAGGTGTATTCCCTGAGGTGGGCGAGTTGGCAGAGCGCCTTAACACCACTTATATTGAACTGAAAGATATTGCAGAAGAGGTAAACTCTAAGTTAGAGCGCGTTGATTTTGAACCACAGTTGCTTGACCAACTTAATTCACGTCTCGATAAGATTTATTCGCTCGAACAGAAATATCATGTTCAAACCGTTGAGGAACTTATTGCGCTGCGCGATAACTTGAAACAACAATTAGATGGCATTACAGGTGGCGACGAGGCGCTTGAAGAACTCACTCAGAAAGTCAGCACATTAAAGGCAGAGTGCGAGCAAAAGGCAAAAAAACTGTCGCAGTTGCGCCAGCAGGCTGCCCGACAGGTTGAGAAAGAAATGCTAACGCGCCTTGTGCCATTAGGCATACCTAACGTGCGCTTCAGCGTAAACATAACCGCTCAACCGCTTACTGCTGATGGTATGGACAAAGTCTCTTTCCTGTTTAGTGCCAACAAAAGCACTGCGTTAGAACCTATATCAAGTGTTGCTTCGGGCGGTGAAATCGCACGTGTTATGTTGTCACTTAAGGCAATGATTAGCACAGCCGTTAAGTTGCCTACAATCATCTTTGATGAAATTGATACTGGTGTCAGCGGTCGTGTGGCAGAGCAAATGGCAAACATAATGCGCTCTATGGGCGACAGCAACCGACAGGTTATCAGCATCACTCACTTGCCACAGATAGCGGCGTTCGGACAGTTCCACTACAAGGTAGAAAAACAAGAAACTGCTGAAAGCACCATCAGCCAAATGAAGTTGCTTGATGACGAAGGTCGCATACGAGAGATTGCTCAAATGCTTTCCGGCTCAGACATAACCGATGCCGCCATAAGCAACGCAAAAGAATTGCTAAAGAAAAAATAAATATAATGAACAGAATATTTTCCACAATCATTGTGTCACTTTTCTGCATCGCCACATTTGCGCAGAGCGATGCCGTTAAAAACGTTTCTAAATCAGTTTTCACACTTACCACATTCAATAAAGATGGATCAATACACGCCTCTTCGCGTGGTGTTTTCGTTGGCGCTAATGGCGAGGCTGTCAGTATATGGACACCTTTCATAGGTGCAGACCGTGCCGTCGTTATTGACGCTGAGGGCAACAAACATGATGTCAGTGTTATGCTTGGCGCAAACGAATTGTACGATGTTTGCCGTTTCCGTATAGATGGTGCAACCAATCCTGCTTCTGTGGCTAAATCTTCTGCTCGTGGTGGCGACAAAACGTGGCTTTTGCAATATTCAGTTAAAAAGGCAAAGACACGTGCGCTGACTATTAACAGCGTAGAGCGGTTCATGAACAAATATGGCTATTATATCTACACTCCGATAAAGATTGAAAACCAAGAGGGCTGCCCTGTGGTAAATGCTTCAGGCGAGGTTATTGGACTCTTGCAAAAGTCGAAGTCGGGTAGTGAAGTGTATTCCACCGATATAAACTTTGCCGTTTCGGGACTTGATACCATCAATGGTTTCTCTATAAATAATAAGGTGTTGGCACAAACAGGTATTCGTGTTGCCTTGCCTGCCGATTATAATCAGGCGGCTTTCATGCTTATGCTTGCCGGACAGAAGTCTGACTCTGCTCATTACGCTGCTTATGCCGACGATTTTATAAAATCGTTCCCGACCTATGCCGATGGCTATACGGCTAAAGCACGCCTCGTAAGTGCTGCAGGCAACTATCAACAGGCCGATGAACTCTTTGCTGAGGCTATTAAGAAGGTTGACCGCAAAGACATTGTCTTCTCTGACTATGCCAACATCGTATATCAAAAGAATTTGTATTTGAACGACTCGCTCCATGCTTATGAGCCGTGGACACTCGAGCTTGCCCTTACTAATGCCAATCTGGCTTATCATTACAATTCATCGCCTACATACCTTCATCAGCAGGGACAAATACTCTTTGCCATGAAGCGCTATCAACAGGCATACGATGTGTTTATGCAACTCAGCAACAGCGACATTCGTAATGGTGAAATATTCTACGAGGCTGCGCAGTGTAAGACACAGCTTGGCGCTACCGACGCAGAGGTCCTCGCTTTACTCGACAGTGCCGTTGCCGCTTGTCCTCAGCCGCTCACTTCGGTCAGTGCGTCATACCTTTATGTTCGTGGCACAAAACTTTTCCAGATGGGAGAGTATCGCAAGGCGCTTGCCGATTATAACCAGTACGATACCTTGATGTTAGGTCGTGGACCAGCCAATTTCTATTTCGCTCGTTATCAGTGCGAACTTAAACTCCACCAATACAAGCAGGCGCTTAACGATATCGCTCACGCAGCCGTGTTGGCTCCGCGCCAGACTTACTATCTCGCAGAAATGGCAAGTCTGCAACTGCGTTTGAAGCAATACGATGATGCCATCAAAACAGCCGACATCTGCATAAAGCGCGACTCCGCTTACACCGACGCTTATCTCGTTAAGGGACTTGCCCACATCTATAAAGGTGAAAAGCAACAAGGTCTCGCAGCGCTTGAACAGGCTAAAGCCCTCGGCGATGCTCGTGCAGACGAGTTGATTGAAAAGAATAAATAAACAATTGTTCGTGTAAAAGCTCCGTGCGACAACCATATCGCACTCAGCCAACATTCCCATAAAAATAAGTGCTTGCGCATAAGCCTTAGAGGCGTAGCGCAAGCACTTGTTCTTATATCCTTATTCTTTTAATTTGTAAGTACGATTTTTATTGTTTCCACAAGGAACTACCAATCCCTTTTCGACCAACTGATAGAGCAGCGTCTTCGTTTGAGTCATTCCTAAAGATAAAATTTCTGCGAGTTCCGCTGTCTTTGTTTCTCCATGCAGACGTAAATAGTTAACCGTCATCGGGTCTTGCCCAATATACACAGGGCGCATAGTCCGTTCTGCTCTGGGCACCTCGATAGTAACAATCTGCTTGCCATCTGTAGTGCCATATACTATTAACGTTTCGTTCTCCTATGTTATTATATTGTAATTGTGCAGACAGAAACTGCACAATTGTACAATCTCATTAAGTGGTCATTCTTCCTCTTTATATTCCGCAAAATCCTGTTCTGAGATATTCTCCAATAGGAACTTCTTAATTTCATCTTCGGAAGGAAGTTGCAACCTGTATTTGCTTACAAATAGATTCTGCGACAGACCTTCTGTGGCATATTGCACCGTTGTTTCTCCGTAATCCGTACACAGAAGCAACCCTATAGGCGGATTGTCATCCTGTTGCATCACCTCATGACGAAAGTAGTTCATATACAAGTTAAGCTGTGAAGCATACTCATGGCGGAAGCGGTCAATCTTCAAATCGATAATGACGTGACATTTCAATATTCGATGATAGAACACCAAGTCAGCCTTGAAATAATCCTGATCGACAAGTATTCTTTTCTGTCTCGCCTCAAAACAGAATCCATTGCCCATCTCCA
>CAZPNJ010000083.1:626-3146 GCA_964587765.1 uncultured Prevotella sp. | reverse complement strand
CAAGAATCGTTGTTTCCAGTTTTGTCTCGGTCAGCATTGGAACATTGTCCAGCCCCAGAAACTCCATGGTAACAGGGTTGCGGATGATGTCCTTAGGCTGGAGCAGGTTCTCTTTCGATTCCACATACCGCTGCATGGCCAGCTTGTCCTTCGAAATCCCCATTCGCTCGTAATAGAGCGAGGAAAACTGGCGGTCCAACTCATCTACAGTCCAACAGCCTCGAATCGTTTCCTGCTCATAGAAGGCTCGTTTCAGAGGCTCTTTTATCTTAGTAAGGAATATCAGATGCGAAGCAGATAGTCTATAGAAGAGAATATCTGGTGATGTCTGCCACGTCTCCAATTTCGTTTCTTCAGATTTCGCAGATGCCGCCTGCGAAATCTCAACCTGCTGGTTGTTATATGATTGTGATTTTGCGGTTAGCAAGCGCAATTTTGCAGACACCGTCTGCGAAATCTTAGCAGGAATGTCCGACTGAATAAAACCGACCACCTCTCTACCCAAATATGGATAAACCACGTAAGTCTGCCTAAAATCATACAGACTGCGTTCTCCTAGCCCACGCCTGTTTATCCGCTTGGCCAGTTTCTTCAGCAGTCCTTCGCCATACTGTGCACGGTCAGCCCCATGCTGTTCATACTCCACGATGTAGTAGCCTATAAGCCAGTTGCGTGAAGTCAGCGCAAGGTTAACGGCATGTGCCGCCTGAGCCTGTAGCGCATCTTGCACATTGATGATATTACCTGCAAGTTGCTCAAAGTTATTGCTTACGATATTCTGTTCCATATTATCTTAACGTTTCTAATCTTCGTTTTATACTATCTCAATTCTGTTTATCACTCACACTTTTAGGAATGTAATCGCGCTCAACGATTTTAATGTCTTTGTATTCACCGTCGATCTTTGAAACAAGTGCACGATTTAGTGAGAAATACTGGCACTCCATCGGCATGGTAGATAACGGGTATTGAGGTGTGCCTTTAGTTTTATAGCGCTTACAAATCTTTTCTGCCATCCAATAACTGCTTATCTCAGCAAGGAAAAAACACAGCTCGCAATAACAAGCTTTCTTCTTTTGACGGTAACATCTCAATAACGAATATAGCTTTGCATCCCCAAAATCTACCATCTCTCCGACAAACACTATTTCATAGACCGTACTACGTTTCCTATTGGATATCTCGGAACAGGAGTATTTATCCAAATGATATTTCCCACTAGAAAAGAGTTCAAACTTCTCTATTCCACGTTGTATGTCAGAACGATAGACCACCTGAGAATTCTTCCTTTTGAAGTTGACAAACGCTGAGGAGCCATCTCCTATTGGCTCGTTTTGTAATGAATCAAGCGACCAATCATCATCGATTCCTAATTCAATAATTCTATTGCTTAATGATGTCGCATCCACATGACAACTTCCTGCATCAATGCTGATAATGATAGCGTCTTCGAGTGAATCCTTACGTTTTATTACTACGTCACACTTGAATGCTGTGTCAGGAAGCCTATAGTCTTTTAGGCATTCTACATAGCCATGCTTTTTTATGTCGTATCGAACTTTTTCTTCCTTAACACATTCTTCCTCATTACAGAACTGGCACGTTCTATTCTCATTACACAACTTGTATTGAGGAATGCTTATTTCAAACTCATCAGAATGGATGAATCTATTGTATATGACTTCCTTTGCCGCCTCATGCAAATAAAAGTCATCATCACATCTCACATCGTTATCAATATGTTTGAAGCAATAGGTTCCATCAACGTCTACATCAATTGTCAACTCCTTTCCACAGGCCAAACAATAATATGTATGCTCATTCATATTTGCGTTATCATCCTGTAGATTGACCAAACGCCCTTCTTCATCCTTGGCAAATCGCCTTACGACATGCCGAAAGTCTTTATCGTAGTCATCATATCGGTCGCAATAGGTGGAATCCCCTGCATGTCCCGCTTGCCGATTTGGCTTACTAATATCGCGAATCCAAATCCTGCTTTCTGATGAGTTTACGATAAAATCTTTAACAGCCAATGGATCAAGGCTGCAACCATTTAAATCAATTTCTATGCAGTCAATATGTGCAGATATAATCTTGCCCCGTTTTTTTGTATCAACTGCATGAGTTCGCTTAAACTCAATCCACAGGCAGGTTCCGTTGTAGTATCCTATACTATCAGGACGCAGTTTTGTCTCTTTATCATAGGACTCTGTTTCTACTCTGTCAAAATGCAGCAGTTCGGCTTTTCGTCCATCTTGTCTCTTGGGCAAGAGTACACACTTCGTTTCTGACAGAACATCTTTTGCCATCTTGTGAAGAGCTGACTCAACAGCACCAACACAATCAGCTCCACTAAGATGGGCAAAATGATGAACCATCCGTTCGCCATCTCCCCCGTTTTTAGCGCATAGTGCACATTTACAATGTGGGCAAACACAACCACACTCATTGCCATTTGGCACACTGTTTTGAGTTTGCCCCATATTCCGGCTGCCACAACTATACCGCTGTCTGCTG
>CAZPNJ010000083.1:0-616 GCA_964587765.1 uncultured Prevotella sp. | reverse complement strand
AATATGTACCAAACTCCCCTCCTGATTAAGGGCGTATGTGAGATATGGTTTGCCTCGTCCCGTCATTAGTTTTCTTCAAAGAATCCTTCGTCATTGAATACAACATCAAAGTCCGCTTCTTCTTTGCATTTCATCACTTTCTCTGCTACCGAGAGTTTCGTCAATTCAAGCCTCAGCATGCGTTCACCATGCGTGTATTTTTTTCCCAAATCAACATCACCACTTTTCTGTTCTATAAGCACACGCGACGTATCAATAAATCCATCGGCATAATGAGTCTTAGTGTACTTCACTTTTTCTTCAAATGAGATATACTTTTCGGGATATTCAACCCCAAACACTGTCCTTAAAAGAGCAATCCAGAAAGGCTGTGCCTGTCCTTTTTCGTAACTAGCGTCTGCCCAATCTTTTGCAAATTGTGCAGCAGCTTTACTCATTTCTTTGTCTGTCATAATAGAACTACTTTTATTGTAATCGTTTTCGTTCTTTATCCCCCTCCAGTACTTGCATCTGTTGGATGGCAATTTGGTTAAGTTTCACGAGTCGTTCGCCTTGAGACATTCCGTCGTTAATCAGAACTGCGTTGATATTCTCCATGTTGGAGAGGCAGATGAGT
>CAZPNJ010000082.1:0-8032 GCA_964587765.1 uncultured Prevotella sp. | reverse complement strand
CACACTGCAAATATACTAATAATTTTGAATGTTAAAAAGAAAAGGCGTAAAAAAGTAAAAGTGTTAATTATGCTTAATGATTTGTCGATGTTCGTTTGTTGAACTTACGGGGGCAAGGTTGTCAATGATGCCGTTTTTAAGTTTCCCAAACAATATTCTCGTGTTAAGCTTCTGGCTAAAATGCGTGGAGCATTGCATTGATTGAGCTACCAATCATATTGCCAGGAAAGAAGAAAACTAAGACGTAAATAAGTAAATATATGATTGCGAACGAAAGGGATCCTCTGTACATTCCAATATTCCCCTGTTTTATCTCCTTAATGAGAACCATGCCATTACGTACTAAAACGTATGTTGCATATACAAAAAGGCATAACACAAACATATTTAGAAGAAATATAAATTTATCTTTTCCAAATAAGTATATTATTCCCATTAATATGATTGTTATTAACAAGAATATAGTGTTTTTCTTATTCCATTGTCCTAAAAGATTTAATTTGCCCATAACAACCAACGTCTCTTAAAATAATAAATTTTTATCATACATACATTTTTGTTGCAAAATAACAACAATATGTGAATATTTGCAAGTATTAAAGAGATCTTTTTGTAGAAATTGTTCTTTGAGGGGGTGTTTGTTTAAAATTGGTATATCAAAAAATGCATCATAAGATATTTGCTTTGTTTCTTGCTTTTACAAAACACCATATTATGGTGGTGGTGACGAGATAAACAAGGAGGAAGAGGAGGAGTACGCTGATATAAGAGCCTCGGTAGGGGAAGCCGATGAGGGTGAACAGGCGGCTAAGAAGCAGGGGAACGCCACCACAAAGGAAGTAATAGATGAGAGAATGGCGACCCGTGAATGATATGAGTCGTAGGGTGTGCTTTATGAGAGGTTGGGAATAGTTGGTGTTGGGGTAACTGCCGCTAAATGATTGGTTGCTGTCGCTAAATGCTTTTATTGCGGCGAAGAGGGTAATGAGCGAGAGGGCAATGTCTGCGTAGAAGACGAAGTAGTTGCTGACGTTGATAACGGAGAAAGTGAGTGTATAACCCATGTGGTACTCTAATAGTTTCAGCAATGCGAGAAGGGTAAGGCTGAGAGTGGAGAGTAAAAGCGGGGCTTTTCGGGAGAAATGACAATCGAAAAGGTGGTTTGTTTCGCTGTCAGCGCGGTCTTCATGCCGTCTTGTTATATATCCGCAACAGATAATGGGTAGCGCCAATAAAGCTTCTTGCCAATGCCATAGGTTGCAAAGGGCGCTGTCGCCACTGATGGGCATAAGAGCGCTGAGGCAAAGGCTGATGATAAGCAACGGCTTTACCAATGTGTCGCTAATGCTGATGAAAAGCGCCAAAACCAACTCCGCCACGATAAGTGCCGCAATAAACCACGAAGCCTGCCCCTGAACTATCTCACAGAGTGAGGCGAAAACATTGTCGGAAGTAAGTGCAGTGCCATGCGCCAACAGTTTCAATGGTGTCATAAGCAACGTAAACAGGAAATATGGCAACAGTAATCGGGTGAAGACGGAGCGCAGTTTGTGGCTGAGCGAAAAGCAAGTGTCAGACTGGAACAGGTAGCCCGAAATGAAAAAGAACGTTGCCAATACGTCTTGAACGTATATGTGGTAGGGTATAAGTTCGTGAGAGGCGTAATACACTTCGGTGTGAAAGAGCAGAATAAACAGCATTAGCACGCCCCGCACACGGTCAACCCACTGCAAACGTTTAGTTTCTGCCATGACGCAAAATGTATTTGTCGCCCACAAGTGCAAGTGAAATGGACGCTAAGATAAAGAAGAACGGAAGGTATGGCGCTTTGTAGCGTGTTTCGCCATGAACGATAAGTATCTGTGCGAAAGTGCCGGCAAGAATGATGAACAGCGGAATAAACGCTATCTTATACTGGCGATAGCGCAGAAGCACCACGCCACCGGCAAAGGCAAATGCCATGAGCAGGTAATAAAATAAGGTATTAATCAGCGCAAGTCGCTGATAGCCCTCAAGCGAATTAGCCTGACTGAGCAGATGACGATAGGGCAGAAGCACGTAGTTATTTTCTGCCTTTGACTTTTCGGGGCGAAAGGCTGACATATTGTCAATGTCGTTGTAGTAGATGTAAAACAGGCGAACGGGCAACTTCTTAGCATACTGCCAGGGGTGGGTGGAAATCCACTTCAGACTGCGCTCGCGCCATATCTCGGAACATTCAAAGCAAGTTTTATTCTTTGCATCGGCAATATACATGGGAGTGTCATGGAAGTCGAGACTGAAATCCTCAGCCCAGTGAGGCGCTGCCGAAACTCCATCGTAGGCATCGGCTGCAACATTCCACCACAGGCTTTCGCTTTTATAAATGAAATGTCCCGTACGACGGTAACTGTCGGCACCAATAACCGCTGCCATAAGCGCAAAGCCTAAGGGCAATGCCAACAGTGCGCGCCATCTGTCGCGCTGACGAAAGAAGAATATGTAAAGCAGCAATGCCAACAGGAATATCATGGCAACAGCCCTGAACCAGTTGGCAATGCAAAAGAGCAGTCCGCTGATGAAAAGCATACTGAAGGTGTGGCGATGACGAAAACCTGCATACAGCGCCAACAGTGTGAAGAATGTCATGGGCACTTCGCTGGTAAGCATTGTGGCGTGCCCCCAGTTGTTGGGGTAAAGGCAGTAAAGCAACATGCAGATTATAGCTGAGCGCTCGGCAAATATAATGTCGCTTGAAGCTTCTCTTATAATGTCGCCAACGAGCAGTGCCAATAACAATGCGGTGGCTGCTTTCATAACGGAAAGCAGTATCAGCAACGGATAAACGCTTTGGGTGAACAGATAGTTCAGTTCTAATAGATTTATTATGCCTGGATTCCAGATAAATGGCTCGCCCTTGATGGTGGCAAGACATGGGTATGGCTCGCCGTTGGCAAGAGATGTGAGTGCATACTCGATGTAACCCTCGCCATCGTTGGTGGGAGTGTATCCCCATGAGAAAAGAATCCAAAGCAACGCTACTAAATAAACGGCTGCAATGCCCAGTAGCGTCAGTTTATAATTGCTATTTTGCATACAGTTCCTTTTGCGCCACTTGACGTAGCCGTTTCAACCATATAAACTCCACTGGCCACTCGGCGACCCTTAGTGTCGCAGCAATCCCAAGTGAATGTGCCGCCATTGCTTGTGCCTGATGCCACGAGAGTGCCGTTGGTGGTAACTATCTTAACGTCGGCGTTGTATGAAAGTCCTGTTATGGTAACCACACCAGTGTAATCAGGACGCACAGGGTTAGGATATGCCCAAACATTGTCTTTGGTCATGTTAGCGTTGCCACTGGTGGCATTGCCTCGG
The DNA here is from genome assembly GCA_964587765.1 of uncultured Prevotella sp. Classification (GTDB taxonomy): domain Bacteria; phylum Bacteroidota; class Bacteroidia; order Bacteroidales; family Bacteroidaceae; genus Prevotella. Next base: position 4,678 of record CAZPNJ010000082.1, on the reverse strand, counting down.
TAAGAGCATAATCCCTTGTCGGTGCCGAAATAAATTCTGCCCGAAGTGTTGTCAATAGCCATGCTTTCAATGATGTTGGAAAGCAAAGGACTGTTTTCGCTGGTGAAGTATTGCACCTGTTCAATGTTGTCGGCACTGATAAGATAAACCCCGTTGCCACTTGTGCCAAACCACTTGCGGTTAGCGCCATCAATTATGATAGAGGTAATGTCAACGTTGGCAAGAAGATAGTCGGCAAGATTAGTGCCGTCGTTGCGAGGTACTTTCACCTGAATGAAAGTTTCGTCGCCACTGGCAATGCTGCTTGCGCTAAGCATCAGCGGTCCTGCGTTAGTGCCAATCCAGATGTTGTGGTCGAGGTCTTCAGCCACACAGTTGACGGTTGAAACATCTACCTCAGTGCCATCTTCGTTTATAAAAGAGGTATAAACCTTTATGCCATCAGTGGAGGGCTGATAGCAAACAAGCGCTGGCATACGCCAGTTGGCATTGGTAAACCATAGCAGGTTGCGGCTGTCTTTGATGAGGCTTACCATATTGTCCATGACTCTGCCTAAGGAAGTCATTTTCAGTTCGGCTTTGTCTATAGACGTCCACTCATCGCTTGCGACTGAGTATTTGTGAATCGCCTTGTCGGGTGCAATGCTGTTGATCGCCCACAAATTGCGGTCGTCGTCAAACAACAGCGATGAAACGATAACGTAATTCTTGTTGGTTGGGTCGTTTACGGTCGCAGCTGATTTCAATGGGCTGTTGCCAATATTGTATTCCTTTACGAACGAGCCGTTAAGAAACTCGTAAAGTCCGGTTCTGCCACCTGCAAACAAATGATTGTCGTTGGAGGGGTCGATGGCAAGTGAAAGCAGGTCGAGGGCTTCGTGGTGCGTAAGTTGTGCAAGGTTATCGCCAAATTCAGTCCAACTCTCGCCGTTGAAAATCTGTACCACTGGTGGCAGTGCCAAATCTGTAGAGCCGAAACCGCCACCGCATGTATAGAGCTTGCCATTGTGAAACTTCATAAATCCGAAGTTGTTGTAGCGGGGTCCCTCAGGAATAACCTGCGATGCCTGAGTGATTAGCGTAGGGTCGGTGGTCTCTTGACAGGCAGTGTAGTCGGCAGTGCGCTGCCAGTTATTGTTGTCAAGCAGATTGCTGCTTAACAATGCTGAGTAGCAGCCTTTGTCGGCAGACTCGGCATAAATGCGCAGAGCGTCTAAATGCACCCAGTCAATGTTGAAACCAAGATTATAAGTGTTGCTAACCTCTGCGTCGGCAACGTTTATTTTAAGTATGCCGAAAGCTGTGGCAAGGTAAGCGTACTTGCCAGCAATGGTGATGTGGTTAACCGTTTTGCTGCCAGTTATTGTGGCGTTGTAATAGTCGGGAATGTTAATGACGTTTCCACTCTTGTCGAGCAAGTCAATGTTGTAGTTGGCGTAAACGATGACAAGACGTTGTGCTGCACTGCACCAAGCGATGTGCGTAATCTGGCAGTCGCTAAGTGTGATGGTCTTGTCGTAAGTGGTTACGCTTTGGTCGGCTGTGTTGTAGCTGAATAAGCCACCCGAAGCCAGCACATACAAGGTGGTGCCGGCTTTCTCTACCTTAGTGATGTTGCTGTAGGCAGGGTACATTTGCCAATTGCCAATACCCTCTGCACGGCTCTTAGCTGAGAGCGAGAGAATGATTGCCATAATCAGCAACACCTTATTATATATATAGCAGATTGTTTTTGGCATAGGTTTATATTGTTTAGAGTGAAACGACGGTCGCTTCAAGGGGTAAACTATTGTATGTTATGGCAACCGTCGTCGAAGTTTTGGGTTAAAGATTGGCGAGATACTCTGCCAACTTCTTTACAGCACGGGCTCGGTGAGATATTCCGTTTTTTATTTCCTCGCCCAGTTGTGCAAAACTCTTGTCGTAGCCTTCGGGAACAAATATCGGGTCGTAACCGAAACCTTCAGTGCCATGCTTTTCAGTGGCGATGTGGCCCTCTACTTTTCCTTCAAACTCAACGATGGTTTGCCCTTCATTCATTATTAACGCAATAACCGTGCGAAATCGTGCCTTGCGATTGTTATTTTTATCTAATCGGCGCAATAGCTTTGTCATGTTGGCATTGCTGTCGTGGTCAGTGCCTTCAGCATAACGGGCGCTGTGAACTCCGGGCTCGCCTCCTAAGGCTTCAACTTCAAGGCCTGTGTCATCGGCAAATACGTTCATGTGGTAGTTGTCCCACACGTAACGGGCTTTCTGCATGGCGTTTTCTTCAAGCGTAGCCCCTGTTTCGGGAATGTCAACGTCGCAGTTTATATTGGCAAGCGACAGTATTTCAAACTTATCGCCTACTATTTCGCGTATCTCGCGTAGTTTGTTCTTGTTGTTGGTTGCGAAAACTATCTTCATGTTTTCTTAGCGTTATAATTGTAGCAATAGTAATTTGTAGTACAGACTTCGATTTATGGTTTTGCCTTGATTGGGCTATTGCAGTTTCGCCAGTTCCTCTTGCGTCACTTTCTTTCGCTTTACCAATCGGCTTATAAACGATTTCTGTTGGTCAACCGAAACCTTTATCTCGTCGAAACCCTCGCCATAAACACCTATTACGCTGCTCATGCTGACAAAGGCATTTGGGTCGATTGCTTTAATCATACGGAATATGGTGGTGCTTTCAGCCTTCTTTGCCAAAATACACAGCACTTTCACTTCGTTGCCAGTGTACCACCCATGACCATCGAGAATGGTTACGCCATGATGCAATCCGTTGCCAATGGCATCGGCTATCTCAACATGTTTGCGCGAGAATATCATAAACTGCACTGACTCTCGCCGAGCGTTCATGACATAGTCTAAGACAAAGTTTTCGACAGCCATTGAAACCAAACCAAACACTAACTTTCGCCAATCGCCAAACACAGGGTAAGAACTGCTGATGATAAGCAAGTCAACAAAGATTAGCACCTGACCGAGCGACACATTGTGATACTTGTTTACTATGGCAGCAACGATGTCAGTGCCACCTGTAGAGCCATTGTGCAGGAACACTATCGCCAGCGAAATGCCAGCCATTGAACAACCTATGATAACAGCCATGAAGTCTTGCCCCGGCCCCAGTATAGGGGTCATGGTGCCATCGGCATTGGTCATAAGCTTCTGCATAGCCCATAGCATAAACGACAGGGTGAATATCGCATAAATGGTCTTTATCATAAACTTGGCGCCCAATATTCTAAGTGCGATAATGAGCAGCACAGCGTTTATGGTAAAGTAAGTATATACGATAGGCAGTTTTGTTGCATAGAACACAATGGCGGCAATACCGGTTACGCCTCCAGTAACAATCTGATAGGGTAGGAGGAAAACCGTCCAGCCAAACGAATATAACAGCAGGCCAAAGGTTATGAAAGCATAGTCCTTAACCTCGCTCCAAATGGTATCGCCAATTAGTTTGGGCATAGAAATGTGTGATTAAAAAGTAGTTTACTTAACGACTATGTTTACGATGCGCTTTGGCACGACGATGGTCTTCACTATTTGCTTGCCTTCAAGATATTTGGCAGAGCGCTCATCGCTGAGAACGGCGCTTGTAATGTCGTCGTTTGTTGCGTCGGCTGCAAATTCTTTCTGGTAGCGTGCCTTGCCATTGAACGAGATAGTCAGTTGCATCTGCGACTCGGTGAGATATTTCTCATCGAACTTTGGCCAAGCAGCGTCGCAGACAGTGCCTTCGTTGCCCAGTGCGTGCCATAGTTCCTCTGCTATGTGTGGCGCAAATGGTGCTATCAAAACAACAATGTCTTGCAGCAGTTGCTTGTTGTGGCACTTCATCTTCTGCATATCGCCTACGCAAATCATAAAGGCTGAGATGGCAGTGTTGTATGAGAAGTTCTCTATGTCTTGTGTAACTTTCTTTATTAGTTTGTGCACGCTCTTTAGTTGCTCTGGCGTAGCCTCGCTGTCGTCCGGAAGGAACTTATCGGTGCGGTTCTCGTAGAAGAGTCCCCAAAGTTTTTTCAGGAATCGGTGACAACCGTCAATACCGTTAGTGTCCCAAGGTTTGCTTTGCTCTACAGGGCCAAGGAACATTTCGTAAAGACGCAGTGTGTCAGCACCATACTTTTCTACTATGTAATCTGGGTTAACTACGTTGTACATTGACTTTGACATCTTTTCGATAGCCCAGCCACAGATGTATTTGCCATCTTCGAGTTGGAACTCGGCGTTCTTGTATTCAGGGCTCCACGCACGGAAAGCGTCAAGGTCAAGAATATCGTTGTGAACGATATTCACGTCAACGTGTATTGGCGTAACTTCGTCGTCGTTCTTTAAGTTGAGCGAAACAAATACTGGTTTGTCCTTAGGGCTTGACTTCAGACGATAAACAAAGTTGCTGCGTCCTTGTATCATGCCTTGGTTTATGAGTTTCTGGAATGGCTCTTCCTCGCAAGAGTAGCCGAAGTCGTGCAACACCTTGTTCCAGAAACGAGAATAAATAAGGTGACCAGTGGCGTGCTCTGTGCCACCAACATAAAGGTCAACCTGTCGCCAATACTCATCAATGTCTTTAGCGACAAGAGCCTTGTCATCCTTATTGTCCATATAGCGCAGGTAGTAAGCCGAACTGCCGGCAAAGCCAGGCATAGTGTTCAGTTCAAGAGAAAACACTGTTTATGAT
>CAZPNJ010000081.1:6856-8102 GCA_964587765.1 uncultured Prevotella sp. | reverse complement strand
TTAGTATAATTTAGGTTGATTATATGACAAAGATAATATGAATATCAATAATATAAAAGATATTTATAAAAAAGAAAGAAGATACAATGTTATTTGTATCTTCTTTCTCTATTTAAGTTTTGTAATATATTACTCTATTGTGGTAACTACATTATTTGCTACGGTTGGTTCTATTTCATAGTTGGCAGGTAGTTCTGCTTTCCCGCCGCAAACGAATACTGTTGGCCAGAAAATCAATAGACTTACGACACCGCACCACACTCTGTTTGTTCCCTTTACATAAATGTTGCCACCATCTAATGGAATATTTGTTCCGTTTGGTAAGATAATGTCAGTAATATTTATACCTAACTTACCAGGAACACCAAAGACACTGGACTTCTTAGCTTTGTAAACTTTTCCTTTTGCAATAGTACCATAAGGAATTGCGGTAATGCCGTCAATCATGATGTCACGAGCGACCTTAAAAGATACTTGTGAACCCTCATTAAGATCTGCGGCTTTTACTGGATTTGTAATTTTAAGTGGAACAGGTGTCCCTGCCTTAATTGTAACTTGTTTGCCTTGAGCAAACATAACGCATGTTGTCATAATGGAGACAACGACCAATGAAAAGATCCTTTTCATATTATAAAAAGTTTATGCCTTCTGTTCCCACAAACACGGCGGTAAAACAAAATTGTTGGGATATAAAAGACGTGGGATTTGTTTGTTGCTTATCCCACTGTCAGGCCTTCGCATTGCCTCCATTCCAGGATAAGCAACGCATAAAGCCCACGCTATAACATATTATATATTTAATAATGTATAATACGCTAAAACATGAACGTTACTGTTGCTTTATCTTCAGGAATGGTCAAGTTTGCGAAGTTTGACAGTTGAAGATAACGCTCTAAACGTCCTTCGGACTACTCTTTATTATCCATTTAAATGGCTTGTAAATTTCGTCCACCCATATGTGTTGGTTTAGGCATTAGTGCCTTACCAAATGCAAAAGTACAAATATTTTTTATATAAATCATAATTGAACATAATTTATCTTACGCCAAATAAAGTTTAGCTAAGGGCAAAAAAAGTATGGTAAAGGCGGCAGTCTCAATATTTTTGCCTACTTTTGCACGAAATACTTAAGAAGATTATGAAGAAAAAGATACAGTTCAGTCTCCTTTATAGGGACATGTGGCAGTCTTCAGGTAAGTTTCAGCCACGTAAGGATCAGCTGGAGAAGATAGCTCCAGTTATTATA
>CAZPNJ010000081.1:0-6846 GCA_964587765.1 uncultured Prevotella sp. | reverse complement strand
GGCTGTTTCAGCCGTGTTGAAACTAATGGTGGTGCCTTTGAGCAAGTTAATTTGTTGGCAGGCGAGAACCCTAACGAAGCCGTTAGAGCTTTCTGTAAGCCATTTAATGAAGTAGGCATAAAGACTCATATGTTGGATCGTGGTCTAAACGCTTTGCGTATGTACCCAGTTCCAGATGACGTTCGTGAGCTTATGTATAAGGTAAAGCACGCTCAGGGTGTAGATATTCCACGTATTTTTGACGGACTTAACGACATTCGCAATATCGCACCAAGCATTCGCTGGGCAAAGGCAGCAGGCATGACTCCACAGGGTACGTTGTGCATTACAAACTCACCAGTGCACACGCTTGAGTATTACGCAAACATAGCTGACCAAGAGATAGAGGCAGGCGCAGAAGAAATCTGCTTGAAGGATATGGCTGGTATCGGTCAACCTGCATTCCTTGGTAAGTTGACAAAGATGATAAAGGACAAGCATCCAGAGATTATTATTGAGTATCATGGACATTCCGGCCCAGGCCTTTCTATGGCAAGCATCTTAGAGGTTTGTAACAATGGTGCCGACATTATTGATACTGCAATTGAACCTCTATCTTGGGGTAAGGTACACCCAGACATCATTTCAGTTCAGAGTATGTTGAAGAATGAAGGATTTGATGTGCCAGAGATTAACATGAACGCTTATATGAAAGCTCGTTCATTAACCCAAGAGTTCATTGATGAATGGCTCGGCTATTTCATTAATCCACAAAACAAAGTTATGTCATCTCTTCTTTTGGGCTGCGGTCTTCCTGGCGGTATGATGGGCTCAATGATGGCCGACTTAGGTGGTATTCGTAGTACCATAAACAACATTCGCAAAAAGAAAGGCGAAGAAGAACTGTCAATGGATGACATGCTTGTTAAACTCTTCGACGAGGTTGCTTATGTATGGCCGCGCGTAGGCTATCCACCACTTGTAACCCCATTCTCACAATATACCAAGAACATTGCGTTGATGAACCTGCTCACTATTGAGCAAGGTAAGGGTCGCTTTGTTATGATGGACGACTCTATGTGGGGTATGATTCTCGGTAAGAGTGGTAAGGTGCCAGGCGAGATTGCTCCAGAACTTAAAGAGCTTGCCAAACAGCAAGGTCGTGAGTTTACTGACGCTGACCCACACACTCTGCTTGAGAATGCGCTGCCAGAGTTCCGCAAAGAAATGCAGGAAAATGGTTGGGATTGCGGTCAAGACGATGAGGAACTCTTTGAACTTGCAATGCACCCAGAGCAGTATCGTAACTATAAGAGTGGTCAGGCTAAGAAGAATTTCCTTGCAGATTTGCAGAAGGCAAAGGACGAGAAGGACGGTGCTAAGATGACGCCAGAGCAGGCAGCAGCCTTTAAGCATGCTAAAGCTGATGCGATAGTTGCTCCTGTAGCAGGCCAGGTTTTCTGGGAAATGAATGGTGAGGGCGAATGTGCTCCATCAGTAGAACCATACATCGGTAAGGAGTATGCCGAGGGCGACACTTTCTGCTTTATGCAGGCTCCTTGGGGCGAGTTGGTAACCGTTCCTGCCGACATGGGAGGCAAGCTTGTCGAGATTAACGCCAAGCAAGGCTCAAAGGTTCGTAAAGGTGATGTAATCGCTTATATTCAGCGTGCTGAGTAATCGTAGTTGTGGATTACATCAATATAATAAACAAATATTATGGACAAGAGGACAGCGACTTACGTCGTGTCCTAATCACTCACAGCCAATCTGTGACGCGTAAGGCGTTGCAGATTGCTGCTTTACACCCCGAACTAAACCTTGATACCGACTTCATTGAAGAGGCGGCAATGCTCCATGATATAGGCATAATTCAGTGCGATGCACCTTCTATTCATTGTCATGGCACTGAGCCTTACATTCTTCATGGCATACTTGGCGCTGAGATGTTGCGCCACGAGGGTTATGAACGTCATGCGCGAGTATGCGAGCGACACACTGGTGCCGGTATAGAAGTGTCTGACATTCAGAGCCAAAACCTGCCACTTCCTCACCGTGATTTTTGTCCGGAAACGCTGGAGGAGAAGGTTATATGTTATGCCGATAAGTTTTTTTCAAAGACACGTCTTGACCACGAAAAGACTATAGAGGAGGCAGAACGCAGTCTAATGAAGTTCTCTGGTAATGGTGTTGAACGATTCCGTGAGTGGGAGAGAATGTTCGATACACTTTCTGTATAAAGATGAAGAGATTATATACCATATTTACGCTGATGCTGGTAGCCTTGTTAGTGGTTGCCGGTGGCAGTGGCGTGTGGTATAATTCGTTAGGTGAGTCAGGCGATACAATAGCCTCGGCTGACACAACTCGCACATTGTTTGCAAAGGCTGACAGCGTGGCAGACTCCATGCGCTCAGTTGCCGACAGCATTACCGCTGATAGTGCGCTTGCCGTACCTGGTGAGGGCGATATTGACGATGCTTTGGCTGAAAGTTTCGGTGTTGACACAACGCAAATGGACTCTCTTCAACTTGCCATCTGGCACAGAAATAAGGCTGTTGATGACTCCATTCACTTAGATTCTTTGAATCGTCAGCGCAAAAACGGTATTGATGCTCCCGTCATATATTCCGCTAACGACTCCATTGTTTATATAGCCGGCTCTAACTCAGCCTATCTTTACGGCGCAGCTAAGGTTAAGTATGAGAACATGGACCTTGCCAGCGAGAAGATTTACATGAGCCTCGACAGCAGCCTTGTTCATGCTACCGGTGCCATTGATACTGCCACCGATAAACTTACTGGCACGCCTGTCTTTAAGATGGGTTCGAGCGAGTACGAGAGTGACACTATGGCATTCAACTTCAAGACCAAGAAAGGTCTTATCAACAATGCCTACACCCAGCAAGAAGAAGGTTATATGCGCAGCGAGTTGTCAAAGCGTATCGCTAATGGCGACATCTATTTGCAGCATGGCAGATACACCACTTGTGATAAGGACCACCCCGATTTTTACATAGCGTTGTCGCGCGCAAAGGTGCGCCCCGGTCGTGACGTGGTGTTCGGTCCAGCCTATTTGGTCGTTGCCGACGTGCCTCTTCCTTTGGCTATCCCTTACGGCTTCTTCCCATTCACTAAGTCATATAGCAGTGGTTTCATCATGCCAACTTACGGCGACGAGATGAGCCGTGGCTTTTATCTGCGTGATGGAGGATACTATTTCGCCATTAACGATAAGTGGGACTTAAAACTTCTCGGTGAGATTTACACTAAAGGTTCGTGGGGTATTTCGGCGGCATCAAACTATCGCCGCCGTTACAAATACAGCGGTTCGTTCTACTTCTCATACCAAGATACAAAGAACGGTGAGAAGGGTATGCCAGATTTTGCCGAGCAAGAGAGTTTCAAGATACAGTGGAGTCACCGCCAGGACGCTAAGGCCAACCCGTTTAGTACATTGTCGGCAAGTGTCAACTTTGCCACTTCAAGTTATGAACGCAACAACCTCAGCAGCCTTTACAATCCACAGTCATACACACAGAGTACCCGCACATCTTCGGTAAGTTGGAGTACAACGTTCTCAAGCATAGGACTCAGCCTGAGTTCCACTGCCAACCTTTCGCAGAATATGCGCGACTCAAGTATAGCTATGACCTTGCCAGACTTGAACATCAGTCTGTCGCGCTTCTATCCGTTCAAGCGCAAACATGCAGTTGGCAACGAGCGTTGGTACGAGAAAATCTCAATGAGTTATACAGGTCAACTCAGCAACTCCATAAGCACAAAAGAGGACAAGCTCCTTCATTCAAACCTTATAAAAGATTGGCGCAATGGTATGCAGCACCGCATACCTGTTTCAGCTAACTTCACCTTATTTAATTATATAAACATCACACCAAACTTCTCGTTCACTGACCGCATGTACTCCAACAAGATTACACGTTCTTGGGACAAGGAGCGTCAGACCGAGATATGCGATACCACTTACGGTTTCCATAACGTTTACAACTGGAACCTAAGTTTGTCTGCATCTACCAAGGTGTACGGTTTCTTTTTGCCTAACCGCAAGCTTTTCGGAGATAAGATACAGGCTATCCGCCACGTGCTTACGCCGCAGGTTAGTTTTAGTTACGCCCCTGACTTCAGTGCTTCTCGCTATGGCTATTACGACACTTACCTCAAGACAAATGCTGACGGCACGGTCAACCTTGTAGAGTATTCGCCTTACTCAAACGGTCTTTATGGCGTGCCGGGCAAGGGTAAGACAGGAAACATATCGTTCAGTCTTGACAATAATATCGAGATGAAAGTCAAGAGCGACAAAGATAGTTCAGGCATAAAGAAGATAAGTATCATCGATGCTTTCGGACTGAGTATGTCTTACAACATGGCGGCTAAGCAGCGCCCATGGAGTGACCTCAGCATGAATATACGCCTTAAATGGTGGAAGAACTACACGTTCAACATGAATGCAGTCTTTGCCACTTATGCTTACGAACTTGATGAAAACGGCAAACCATACGTTGGCACTCACACCGAGTATGGCTACGGTCGCTTCGGTCGTTTCCAAGGAATGTCGCAAAACATATCTTACACCCTCACCCCCGACAAGATACGCAACTTCTTTGGTGGCGGCGCTAAAGCTGATGCCGATGGCAAGAAGAAAGATGACGAGGGTATTGACACCGATATTGAAAGCAATATTGATGATGATATGGCTGACGCACAGCATGGAGCCTCAAAGAAACGCTCCACGGGAAAGGCGGAGACTGACCTTGACGGCTACATGCGCTTTACTATGCCGTGGTCGCTCACCTTTGGTTATGGTATCACCATGCGTGAGAACACCGGTGGCAAGTTTAACACCAAGCGTATGCGCTATCCATATAAGTTTACGCAGACGCTTAACGTCAGTGGCAACATACGTTTGAGCGATGGTTGGAACATTAGTTTCTCTTCTGGTTACGACTTTGAGAACCACGACCTCAGTATGACCACCGCCTCACTACAGCGTGACCTCCACTGCTTCAATATGAGTTGTTCGGTGGTGCTCGCCCCATACACCAGTTATAATTTCTCGTTCCGTGCTAATGCCTCCACGCTTACAGACGCCCTCAAGTACGACAAGAAGAGTGGCTATAGTAATGCCGTGCAGTGGTATTAGTAAGAGTTAAAAATATAAAAGCCCCAATACAAACGACCATCACCCCACATATTTTTATTATATTTGCGTTGAAACAAAATATTACTAACACATAAGATATATATGAATACCGTTTATGAGTTCTCTGTCAAGGACAGAAAAGGAAAAGCAGTTTCTCTGAAAGAGTATGCTAATGAGGTCTTACTAATCGTCAACACAGCTACAAAATGTGGGTTCACGCCACAGTACGACGAGCTTGAGGCGCTGTATAAGAAATACCATTCTCAGGGTTTTGAGATTTTAGACTTTCCATGTAATCAGTTCGGTCAGCAAGCACCTGGCACCGATGATAGCATACACGACTTCTGCAAACTCACTTTTGGCACAGAATTTCCACAGTTTAAGAAGATTAAAGTCAACGGCGATGACGCTGAGCCTCTGTTCGTATTCCTGAAGAAACAGAAAGGCTTTGCAGGCTGGAATCCTGAGCATAAACTTACCCCAGTGCTTGACGAGATGCTTTCAAAGGCCGATCCCGACTATAAGAATAAGTCTGATATCAAGTGGAATTTCACTAAGTTCCTCATCAACAAAAAGGGCAAGGTCATAGCTCGTTTCGAGCCAACTGAGCCAATAGAGAACATTGCTAAGCAGATTGAAGAACTGTTGAAGTAAACCGTTAACCCTAAACATTATGAGCAACATCGAACACACACGCTGCCTCATCGTGGGCAGTGGTCCCGCTGGATACACGGCTGCCATTTACGCCGGCCGTGCTAACCTCAGCCCAATACTTTACACTGGTCTGCAAAAGGGCGGTCAGCTTACGCAGACAACTATCGTTGAGAATTTCCCCGGCTACCCTGAAGGCGTAGACGGCAATCAGATGATGATGGATTTGGCTAAGCAGGCAGCCCGTTTCGGTGCCGACCTGCGTGATGGCATCATCACCAAGGTTGACTTCTCAAAGGCACCATACGTGCTGACAACTGACCGTGGTGACCAAATCGAGGCCGACACTGTAATTATTGCAACCGGTGCAAGCGCCAAGTATCTTGGGCTTGATGACGAAAAGAAATATAATGGTCAGGGCGTTTCGGCATGTGCCACTTGCGATGGTTTCTTCTACCGCAAGAAAATTGTTGCCGTCGTTGGTGGGGGCGACACGGCATGTGAAGAGGCACTATATCTGAGCCAACTCTGCACTAAGGTGTATATGATTGTACGCAAAAACTACTTGCGTGCGTCTGACGTTATGCGTCGCCGTGTTGAAGAGTCTGCCAACATTGAGGTTCTGTACGACCACAACACTCTGGGCCTTTACGGCGAGAATGGGGTAGAGGGTGCGCACCTCGTAAAGCGTAAGGGCGAGGCTGACGAGCAGCGCTATGACCTTCCTATCGATGGATTCTTCCTCGCTATAGGTCATAAGCCAAACTCTGATGTGTTCAAACCATTTGTTGAAACCGACGAGGTGGGCTACATCAAAACTGTTGACGGTACACCTCGCACCAATGTTTCAGGTGTATTCGCTGCTGGCGACGTGGCTGACCCAACTTACCGACAGGCAATCGTTGCCGCCGGATCTGGCTGTAAGGCTGCGCTTGAGGCTGAACGTTATTTGAATAATTGATGCTTTTATAAAAATTGTTATGAGGATGTGTTCAAAGTGGCACATCCTCTTTTTTATTCATAATGTATAATTCATAATTGGCGTAGCCAAC
>CAZPNJ010000080.1:0-8128 GCA_964587765.1 uncultured Prevotella sp. | reverse complement strand
CGACAGTTGTAACTGCTCGCCATGATTTCGCCGTAAGCACCAGCCGAGCGCAGAGCTATCAGGTCGCCTCTGTGACAGGTGTTTAAGTCTATGGCTTTGGCAAAGACATCGCTTGACTCTCATATCGGACCAACCACATAGTAAGTCTGCATAGCCTCATCGCTCGATATGTTCTCAATCTTGTGAAAGGCGTGATACAATGCAGGACGTATCAGGTCTGTCATGCCGGCATCAACTATGCAAAATTGCTTGTGCGTGCCTTGCTTTACATAAAGAGTACGGGTTATGAGCGTACCCATCTGCGCAACGACGGCACGACCCAGTTCGAAGTGTAACTTCTGGCCTGGGCGCAGGCGCAAGTGATTTGAATATGTGTTGAAATAAGCCTCAAAGTCAGGCACAGGCTGTCGGTTAGGATGGTCGTAACTTACGCCCAGTCCACCGCCCACGTTAATGTTTTCAACCTTAACGTGAAGGTTGTCGAGCTTTTGCTGAAGGTCGTTTATACGATTGCAAAGTGCCTCGAAGTCGCCCATGTCAAGTATCTGCGAGCCTATGTGAAAGTGCAGTCCAATGAGACGAACGTTCTGCATCTGCTGAGCCTCAGCTATGACATTTTCCATATCGTCCATGGCAATGCCAAACTTATTCTCAGCCAAACCCGTTGTGATGTTGGCATGAGTGTGAGCACCTACATCAGGATTTATGCGAAACGCCACTTGAGCTACTTTTCCCTTCTGTCGTGCAAGGTCGTTTATAACTTCCAGTTCGGGAATGCTCTCCACGTTAAAGCAGAATATATCGTTGTCAAGTCCGAGATTTATTTCCCAGTCGCTCTTTCCCACACCGGCGTAAACAATCTTTGAGGCAGGGAAACCAGCGTTCAGCGCAGCCTGTATCTCGCCACCGCTCACGCAGTCAGCTCCCATGCCAGCCTGAGCTATTATGCCCAGCACCTCCGGGTTGGCGTTAGCCTTTACGGCATAGTGCATAATATAATTCTCGTGCTGCGGCTTTGCCAACTGCTCATTGATGATGCGAAGCGTGTCGCGCAACAAAGAGGCGTCGTAGTAATAAAACGGCGTCCTCAGTTGCTTGAACTTATCTATCGGAAATGTTCCTTTCATTGTCGGGTTTGTTTGTTGTGTTGTTGTGTGTTGGTTCTTACTTCTGGAACAGCACGTTGCTAAGGCTCTGCAAAGCACGCTTCTTGTCGGCTGCCTTAATTAAGAACGAAATGTTGTAGTTTGAACCTCCGTATGAAATCATGCGCACGGGAATGTTCTTCATTGCGACAGTGGCAAGAGTTTCAAAGCCTACGTTGCTCCAGTCGAGGTCGCCCACTACGCAAACTATGCACATATCTGAGTCAACTGTCACGGTTCCGTATTTTTTCAGCTCGTCAACAATTTCGGTCAGATGCGAGTCGTTGTCAATGCTCATTGAAACTCCAACCTCTGATGTCGCAATCATGTCAATTGGTGTCTGGTAAGACTCGAATATCTCGAACACCTTGCGCAAGAAGCCCGTTGCCAGCAACATTCGGCTCGACTTAATCTTAATAGCCGTGATGTTATCTTTTGCGGCAACAGCCTTTATCTTACCCTTTACGTTAACAGAGTCAATGATTGTGCCTGGTGCGTCTGGCTCCATTGTGTTCTTCAGCCTAACAGGAATGCCGGCGAACTTAGCAGGCTGGATACATGTTGGGTGAAGTATCTTTGCACCGAAATAAGCCAATTCGGCAGCTTCCTCAAAGTTCAACTGACGCACTGCCTCGGTATGTTCTACCACACGAGGGTCGTTATTGTGCATACCGTCTATGTCGGTCCAAATCTGTATTTCATCAGCACCAATGGCAGCACCTACGAGAGATGCCGTATAGTCAGAACCGCCACGCTGCAAGTTGTCAACTTCGCCGTAAGCGTTGCGACAGATAAAGCCCTGAGTGATGTATATCTGGAAGCCTTCGTTAGCCGCCATCACGTCGGTCAGTTTCTCCTTTATATACTCAGAGTCTGGCTCAGCGTTTTTGTCGGTGCGCATAAAGTCAAGCGCTGAAAGCAATGTAGCCTTTATGCCTTGTTCCTGCAAGTAATTCACAACCATGTTGGTGCTCATAATCTCGCCTTGTGCAACGACGCACTTCTCTTCAAAGCTGGTGAACAGTTCTTTGGTAAACGAGCGCAGATAAGTGAACTCTTCCTGTAGGAACTCGCGTGTCTTCTGCTTATATTCGTCCTTTGTATAAAGTTCCTCAATAACGCCCATATATTTCTTTTCCAGAGCGTTGATAACTTCGTTAGCGCCCTCTGGGTTCTTCTTGTAAAGATAGTCAGCAATCTCTACAAGTGAGTTAGTCGTTCCCGACATGGCGGAAAGAACAACCAGTGTTGGTTCGCCGCTTTTTGATACAAGCTGAGCCACACTCTTCATCCTGTCGGCTGAGCCAACGGATGTGCCACCAAACTTCATTACTTTCATAACCTACTTATTTTATGTTTCCTTATTTAATTATGAATTATACATTTCCCGGTTAGCCGTTTAGCCGGCTAATGATTGTCAATTGTCAATTATCCATTGTCAATTGACAACTACTCATCGTCATCAGATATGCCTATCTTATTAAACTCCTTGGTAACGTCAATGAGTTGCTGGTCCTGACAGCGATATACCACACCCGGATATTTGTCGAGCATTGGCAGGTTGTGAGTTGACATAATCACAGCCGCACCACTCTTAGTAATATCTTTCAGCAAGCCAACAATCATATCAGCCGTTTCGGGGTCAAGGTTGCCAGTTGGCTCGTCTGCCATTACCACCTTTGGATCGTTAAGCAGTGCGCGAGCGATTGCTATACGCTGTTGCTCGCCTCCCGAAAGCTCGTGCGGCATCTTATCCTTCTTCTCAATAAGACCAACGGCATTCAGCACCTCGTCTATGCGCTCGCTAATCTCATCTTTCTCTTTCCAGCCTGTTGCCTTCAGCACAAACTCAAGATTCTTGCTGATAGTACGGTCGTGCAGCAACTGAAAGTCTTGGAATATTATGCCCATTTCACGACGCAGCGCTGGCACGTCCTTACGACGCAGCGTTGTAATATCACGTTCAAGAACGGTTGCCGTCTCAGCCTCTTCCACGTCAAGTTCGCAATACATAGTCTTCAACAGCGAAGACTTGCCCGAACCAACCTTACCTATTAAATATACGAACTCGCCCTCGTCAACCTGAAAGTTTACGTCTTTCAGTACGAGGTTGTCGTCTTGGTATATGTTTACGTTTTTATAGTCAATCAACATATTGCGTTTCCTCTTTATTAGTGCTTATGCCACTTAGGATCATGGCGAACTTGCAACTCTTTTGCGATGTCTTCTATTCTCAGTCCTTTGCTCGTGAGCAATACTATCAAGTGATAGAACATATCAGAAGCCTCGTAAATCAGACGCTCATCAGTTCCGTTGACGGCTTCAATAACAGCCTCCAACGCTTCTTCGCCCACCTTCTGTGCCATACGGTTCAGTCCGTCTTTGAACAGACTGGTTGTATAGCTGCCCTCAGGCATTTCCTCGTGGCGCTTTTCTATAAAGTCCTGAAGTTTTGAGAGGAAGAGCAGTGCGTTGCCTTCGTTCTTCTCACCCCAGCAGGTGTCTGTTCCCTTATGGCATGTTGGTCCTTGTGGATTAACTTTCACAAGCAACGTATCGTTGTCGCAATCGTTTTGTATGCTGACAAGATGCAAGAAGTTACCCGACGTTTCGCCCTTTGTCCAAAGGCAGTTTCTTGAACGCGACCAAAAGGTAACTTTCTTGGTCTGAATAGTTTTCTCGTAAGCCTCCTTGTTCATAAAACCCAGCATAAGAACGTTCTTTGTTTGTGCGTCTTGAATAATAGCCGGGACGAGGCCGTTCATCTTTTCGAAATCTATTTCCATAATATATATATAATGTGTACTATCTTACGTTTATTCCTTCTTTTCTTAGATATGTCTTCAAGTCGGCAATGCTTATCTCGCCGAAGTGAAATACGCTTGCCGCAAACGCAGCGTCGGCTTTGCCTATGGCGAAAGCGTCACGAAAGTGTTCCATCTTACCAGCTCCGCCACTGGCTATGACTGGTATGCTAAGGCTGTCTGCCAGCTGTGCCAATGCCTCGTTGGCATAGCCATTCTTCACGCCATCATGGTTCATGCTTGTGAACAGTATTTCACCTGCGCCACGTTGCTCCACTTCCTTAGCCCAGTCAAATAGTCCAAGCTCGGTGCGCTCTCTGCCTCCCTTTACGTAGCAGTGCCAGCCGTCAGCATCTTGTCGAGCGTCGATGGCACAAACGCACACTTGCGAGCCAAACTTACTTGATATTTCATTTATCAGTTCGGGGCGACGTATGGCAGACGAGTTTATGCTGACCTTGTCGGCACCAGCCATCAGCAGTCGCTCCACATCTTCTATGGTGTTTATTCCACCACCTACGGTAAACGGAATGTTTATCTCACGAGCCACGCGCGACACCATGTCCGTAAATGTCTTTCTGCCCTCATAGCTCGCCGTTATGTCAAGAAACACCAGTTCGTCTGCCCCAGCCTCGCTGTAGGCTTTACCCAATTCAACAGGGTCACCCGCAGAGCGCAGGTTTACGAAGTTAGTGCCTTTTACCGTTTCGCCATCTTTAACGTCAAGGCAAGGAATTATTCTCTTGGCTAATGTCATACGAGTTTTGAGTTTTGAGTGTTGAATTTTGAGTTGTCGGCTTGCGCTGATTGAGAGTTGTTCAATTCAGAATTCGTTAATTACTCCCTATCGGTCATCAACTTGTTTTAATCGCAGCGAAGCGAGAATAACTCAAGATTCCTAATTCTAAATTGTCAATTGTTCATTGTACATTGTTTATTGTAATCCTTCCCTCATACAGTGCTTTGCCAAACACTACGGCTGGTATGCCAGCCGCTTCAAGGGCTTTTATATCTTCATTTGACGACACGCCACCCGAGGCAATCAGCTGCAACTGCGGGAATCGTGCCATTATCTGTTTATACAGTTCTATGTTAGGACCTGCAAGCGTGCCGTCTTTTGATATGTCAGTGCATAGCACGTTTTTTACACCTTTATTTATATACGACTCAAGGAAAGGCATCAGTTCAAGCTGCGAGTCTTCCTTCCAGCCGTTTATTGAAATCTTACCATCACGAACGTCAGCTCCCAGCACTATATGGTCCACGCCATATTTGTCTATCCACTTGTAGCACTGCTCTGGGTTAGTAACAGCTATTGACCCTAAGGTCACCATCGAAGCTCCGGCACTGAATGCCAGTTCAATGTCTCGGTCGGTTTTTATGCCACCACCGAAGTCAACCACCAGACTGGTTTCCTGTATTATGCGACTGAGCGTAACGATGTTTACCACATGCTTAGACTTTGCTCCGTCAAGGTCAACCACGTGCAGGCGTTTGAAGCCCATACGTTCTATTCGCTTTGCAGCCTCAACAGGGTCGCGCGCATAAACAATCTTTTGATTGTAGTCGCCTTTGGTCAGTCTTACCAACTCGCCGTTTATTATGTCTATAGCCGGAATTAGTTGCATGAGAGATTTTCTTCCAAGAAGTTTTTGATTATACGTTCGCCCACGCTTCCACTCTTTTCGGGGTGAAACTGCGTGGCATAGAAATTGTCTTTGTGCAGAGCAGCGCTGAAGGGTTGCACATAGTCTGAAGTGGCAATCGTGTAGTCGCACATCGGCACATAGTAACTGTGTACGAAATATACATAGTCGCGCTCGGCGATGCCCTGCATCAACGGAGTCTTCAGGTTGTAAATTGAGTTCCACCCCATGGCTGGCACTTTATCCTCGTGGCGCATGGGTTGGAAGCGCTTCACGTCAACTGGGAATATGCCAAGGCAGTCGGTGTTGCCCTCTTCTGAGTGGCGGCACATCAGTTGCTGCCCCACACAAATGCCCAATACTGGTTGGCGCAACGAGAGTATTATCTTGTCGAGTCCATGCTCACGGATATAGCTCATTGTGGTTGAAGCCTCGCCCTGCCCGGGAAACAGCACTCGGTCAGCCCTTTGCAGCTCTTCAGCCTTGTCCGTCAGCAGTGGCTCTACGCCAAGTCTTCTCAATGCGTTTACCACTGAGAATATATTGCCTGCGTTATATTTTACTATTGCTACTTGCACTTTCTATCTAATAATTGTCAATTGTCCACTGTACATTAACTAAAGATTATCGTCTTGTTATTAAACGTCAGTATCTTGCGTTCAATATGCTTTGTTACGGCTCGCGACAATACTATCTTTTCCAAATCGCGCCCCTTCTTAACCAAACTTTCGGGCGTGTCTTTATGCGAAATGCGCACCACATCCTGCTCAATTATTGGTCCTGCGTCGAGGTCGGCTGTTACGTAATGGCTGGTGGCACCGATAATCTTCACGCCACGCTGCCAGGCCTGATGATATGGCTTGGCACCAACGAACGCCGGCAAGAACGAGTGATGTATATTTATAATATGGTGAGGATAAGCCTCAATCATCTTATCGCTGATAATCTGCATATAGCGAGCCAGCACGATAAACGTTACTCGCTCTTTCTTCAGCAGTTCCATCTCGGCCTTCTCTACCTCCTCCTTGTTTGAGTGGTCTTTCTTAATCTGCCAAACGTAATAGGGTATGTCAAACTGCTCTGCCACGAAGCGCAAGTCCTCGTGATTGCTTATTATGCAAGGTATATCCACGTTCCACTCGCCACTCTTGTAGCGCGCCAGCAGGTCGTACAGGCAATGGCTCATGCCACTTACGAATATCGCCATGCGAGGGCGCTCGTCGTTAAAGTACAGGTTAAACGTCATCTTGTAGCGCTTGGCGTACAGCGTAGTAAGATACTCGCTAATCTTGTCACGCGGAATCAAGAAACCGTCAATCTCCCACTCTATGCGCATGAAGAACATGCCGTCGCCCGTGTCAACGTATTGGTCGAGATAAACGATGTTGCCCTTATTGTCAGTGATAAATCGAGTAATCTCTGAGATAATACCCGGCATATCAGGACAGTGAAGCAGTAGTATTGCAGTCGGTGTCATTTACTTTTTATTCGTTAAAACAAGGGCAAAGTTACAGATTTTATCTTAAACACAAGCCAAAACTTTACACTTTGTTGCACATCAGCCCCTTATCGTTACAATTTTGCTATATTTATTGCATATCATCGCACTTTGCGATAACAAAACAACAACAGACTTATCAACAGAGCCAAAGTTATGGGAATAGAAAGCCGGGCAAAGTAAATATTGGGGCAATTACTATAGAAACAAAAAACTCCCCTTATAAGAAGAGTTTATTCCCCTTACAAAGAGAAATATTTCCTCTTATAAGGGGAACAGAAGTTTTCACCTGAAACGGGCGATAGTTTACCTACGTATTGGCTCTTCATCAAACAATTGCAGTACCTCTGGCATTGGTGGTTTGTCGTCTGGTATGCCAATGGTCAACAATTTATATAAAAACAAGTTGTCAAACTTGTAGCCATTTTCTATTTTTAGCATAAACTTATTCAGTGGCACGGCTTTTCTATCGACAAACTTTTGCTCTTCATCGCCGAGGGTTACCACATCGTATGCCCCTGTTTGCGTATCCACCATCAGACGTTGGTTTTCAAGTGATCCATCGCTTACCATGTGCCTTATTTTGTATTTAATCTTTTGTATATCATAGTACATTTCAGAATGGGGGCTTTTCAATAAATCCCAGTATTTATTGTAAAGCTTGCAATACATCCTTATATTAGGATTATACTTCCAGGGGCTGGCAGAGACATGACTAATCAACTTGTCAAATGAGTATGTTTCACCAATGCCAACTGCCATCTTTAGATACACAAGTTTAAACATCAGCACTTCATTTAAAGTAAGTTTAACCTTCAGCATGTCATATAAACGACTTTTTATGTCTGTCTTTTTATGCTTTGCCAAACTCCTTTCGGCATCTTCATAGCCATAGTTCTCCCAAATATACAATAACTGGCGCACCTCTCTAATGTATGCCTTATTTAAATATAGATGCTTGTTCACGATTATGCCCGTCACTTTGCACATACGGGTTTTCGATGCGTTTATCTTGAAATGGTAATGCGCCAGAAT
>CAZPNJ010000079.1:0-8156 GCA_964587765.1 uncultured Prevotella sp. | reverse complement strand
GTGGGACACCATGCTCGCCCACTATCTTATTCAGCCCGAAAGTCATCACAGCATGGACTATATGGCAGAGGCATATCTAAACTACCAGACCATACATATTGACGAGCTGATTGGTCCTAAAGGCAAAAACCAAAAGTCAATGCGCGACCTCGCGCCCGAACAGGTTTACGAATATGCCTGTGAGGATGCCGACATTACGCTCCGGCTGAAAAACGTGCTTGAACCCAAGCTCAAAGAGGTGGGTGCCGAAGAACTGTTTAACCAGATAGAGTGCCCCCTGCTGACGGTGCTCGCCAAGATGGAGCGCAACGGTGTAGTGCTTGATACCGCCGCCCTTGCCGAAACGTCTGCCACATTCAATAATCAGATGCGCCAATACGAGAAGAATATTTACGAACTTGCGGGCGAAGAGTTTAACATTTCTTCGCCAAAACAGGTGGGCGAAATACTCTTCGGCAAACTCCAGATTATGGACAAGCCGAAGAAAACCAAGACAGGGCAATACGTCACCTCTGAGGAGGTGCTCCAGCAACTTGAGCACAAGCACCCTATAGTAGCCAACATATTGGGCTACAGAGGTTTGAAGAAGTTGCTATCTACCTACGTTGACGCCCTACCCCAACTGGTCAACCCACGCACTCAGCGCATACACACATCGTTTAACCAGGCTATCACATCAACAGGTCGCCTGTCGTCGAGCGACCCTAACCTTCAGAACATCCCCGTCAGGGGTGAAGATGGTAAAGAAATTCGCAAGTGCTTCATACCCGAACCTGGTCATCTGTTCTTCTCTGCCGACTACAGCCAGATAGAACTGCGCGTGATGGCACACCTCAGCGGCGATGAGAACATGATAGAGGCTTTCCGTGAGGGTTACGACATTCACGCTGCCACGGCAGCCAAGATTTACCACAAGGCGGTGGAAGACGTAACTCGCGACGAGCGCACCAAGGCTAAGCGCGCCAACTTCGGCATAATATACGGCATCACCGTCTTCGGACTGGCTCAACGACTCGACATCTCGCGCGACGAGGCAAAGCAACTTATCGAGGGCTATTTCCAGTCATTCCCAAAGGTTTACGACTATATGGAACAGTCAAAGGAACTGGCACGCCAGCGCGGCTATGCCGAAACTCTGTTTCACCGTCGACGCTACCTGCCCGACATAAATTCACACAACGCCACCGTGCGCGGTTTCGCCGAGCGCAACGCCATTAACGCCCCTATTCAGGGTTCAGCCGCCGACATCATCAAGGTGGCTATGATACGCATCAATCGCCGCTTTGAGCAGGAACAGCTGCGCTCTAAAATGATACTTCAGGTTCACGATGAACTCAACTTCTCCGTACTGCCCGAAGAGCGCGACGCGGTGGAGCGCATAGTGCTTGAAGAGATGCAAGCCGCCTACCCTCTTAGCGTGCCGCTCATCGCCGACGCCGGTTGGGGCAACAACTGGCTTGAAGCGCACTAAAGCATTTAATTAAATGGGTAATAGTTTTTACACGTTCTCATTATTATATACCTTTGCACCGTAAATATAAATTAAAGGTCTCATAAAATGAAAAAACTATTACCCATTTTATTTATGGCGTGCGCTCTACTATTGAACAGCTGCGCCACAATTATCTCTGGCTCTTCAAAGACATTAAAAATCGATTCTACCCCATCAGAGGCACACATTTCAATCTTTAACCAGTATGGTGAAAGCGTTTATGAAGGAACGACACCAGCAAAGTGCCTTCTAAAGACAGGTAAAGGATATTTCAGAAACGCCAAATATACGATAAAGATAGAAAAAGAAGGCTATAGCCCACTCGTAAAGGAAGTTAGCACAAAACTTAACGCATGGTATATAGGCAACGTCGTTTTCGGTGGTCTTATAGGACTGGTGGCTGTTGACCCCGTAACAGGTGCTATGTACACCTTCAACCAATACGACTTTACGTTTAAGCTAAATGAAGAAGCCGCTCAGCCTAACGATTCCACCGTAATAACGGCTAAATAACGACCCGTTCATCAGATTAGGTAATACGGTTTATCAGATCACCTGAAACGGTTTGTCAGATCAGGTAATACGATTTGTCAGATCACCTGAAACGATTTGCCGTATCAGGTAATACGATTTAAGGCATAAAAATCTCCCCAAAATGGCAGTCATTTTTGGGAGATTTTGTTGTTCAGAAATGTTTATCTTCGGAAGTTACTGCAGGTCTTCAGGCGTACCATGTGGTTTGGTCGATGAAGAGTTCTTTCTGTACAGCGCGAAGTTAAGTTGCACTGGGTCGTAGCTGTAATCGGAGGTGGTTACGGTAACCTCTCCAGTCTCATCGTCGGTTCTCTCCGTTACGGCAACGTGCCTATAGCCCGATATGGTGTATGGAGCCCACAAGTCTTCCTGACTTATCCACGGCGCTTTCTCACGGTTAAGCCAACAGTAAGAACCATCGCCATACCAGTTTACGTCCATAGCCGTGCCTACGGTGCGACGTACGGCTATATTGTTGCAACGCATGCCGTTGATTGAGAAAGATATAGTGCGAGTGCTCTTAAAGTTGTAGCTCTCCGACTTCGTTACATAGGTTACGCTGCCGTATATCAGGCGTACGGAGTCTTCAATGACGGTTATCTCAGCGTCCCACGACTGTCCGCCCTCAGAGCCTCGAGAGGACATCCTTGACATGTTTTCGCTGTGCTGACCGAAGCCATATACGCCGACGTTAGGATAGAACGATGGATACCACGACGAGTGCGTGTTGTTACGTCCCATAATCTCGTCCATGCCGTCGCCGTTATATCTCAGTCCGAATATGAAGCCCTCGTATATCGGCATAGTGTTCTCGTAAGGCGGCTGCTTCACCACCATTTCATAAACGCTTTCGTCATAGTCTGCACCTGTTTCGCCGTTGTCAGCCACAACCTCCACTATGCCTATGCGCTCCTCATCAGAGGTGTTTCTGGTAGCCCACAGCGAGAGTTCGTCATCACCGGCGTCGTAAGAATAGCTTATCCAACCAGCGTTGCGCTTACCTCTTACCTTTACGTACGGGCTGCTAGACTGGGTGCCCACTATTACCTTCTTGCCAGAGCCTTCAAGCTCGAACGTGTCAGGCACGTACATCCATGTGGAAATATAGTCAGCCCTGCTCTGAATTACGAGGAATGAGGTGTTAATCTGCTGTTCGCCCACCTTGCCCGTTACTCTAACCGTGGCTTTGCGCTCCGATTTCGACTTGTTTTCTTTCCATGAGTAAACCGTGATCTTATGGTTTTCGGCGTCAGCGTAGGCGTTCATCCAGCTTTCCGTGTAAGACAGGTTTATGTCGGTGAGGTCGCCCTCGTAGCTCAGTTCACTCTCTTCCCACGACTGCGAGCTCAGCAATACGGTGTCAGACTTCAGGTTGAACGGCGATATTTGCTTCACCTTCAGCGCAGCGGTGACTATGTTAGAGCCTTCCGGTGCGGCAAGCGTTATCACTCCCTCACGGCTCTTGCCGGTATTGGCTTTAGCCGTCACGGTGAGCGCAGTGCCATTAATGGCAGCCGTTATCCACTCAGAAGTCTTTGCGTCAACCGATACGTTTATGTTCGATAGGTTAGTCTTTACGTCAAGTATCTTCATGCCGCCCTCAAGGTCAAACTCCACCTCGCTTGTAGTAAGCGAGATGCCGGCAAACTGACACACGCGAATTGTGTCTTTGTAAACCTTGCCGCTGTTGTAAACCGCCTTAACCTCTACAAAGCCCTCGCGGTAAGCGTCAGTATTGTTTGCCTCAACGTCAACATAAACCACTGGCGCATTGTTTTCGGTTACAATGCGTGGGTTAATCCACAATTTGTCAGCGTGAGCCGTTAGGTCTGTGGAAAGTGTGGTAACATACGACTTCAGCGTTGCCGGTTCCTTATCAAAGTTTAGCGTCTGCGGCGATAAGCTGAGCGTTATCTCGCCCACTTCAATCTTCTTTTCCTCAGAATAAACAGGCACTTCCATGCCCATAAAGTTTATCAGAGGGCGCAGTATATACTTGCCAGGCTGCACGTTGGTAAACTTAACATTGGTTTTTCCAAACACGTTTGTCAGGCTATAAACCTCAGTGTTGTACTCAGCCGAAACCAACGATTTATTAATCTCGTTATACAGTCCCACGCCTATACGCTGCGGAGCAAACACGGCACCTGATGTCTTTACGGTAGCCTCAATCTCGTTTTGTGCGTCACCGGTTATCTCATATTCCAAGTCAGATACATCGGGGAAGAGCGTCATGGTATAGTTGCCGTATGAGCGTGAATAGGTAAACTTCTTCTCCTGCGGCTTGCCAAAGAAGCCTTGCATCTTTGCGCTCAGTTCCGCATCTACGGCAAATGCTGACAGTTGCAGTTTGCTGCTCTTGAAACCCTCATAAACTCCGCCCTTATAAGCACCGAGTATGTCGAGCGTAGCATTTGCGCTGAGCTTTGGCCCAGCCCAGATGGTCGTACCCATTTCGCCCTCCAGAACATAGCTGCACCAGTCGGCAGTAGCAAGCTTCATAGGGAACTTCACACCCGCCTGCACAAATCCGTTCAGTTCGGCGGTGAGCCCTATGCTACCCTCGCCAGAGAACTTGTCCTTTATAGTCATGCCCATGCCTAAATATGGTTTCTTGCTCTGGAGTATGAAATACTGGTCGAGCATCTTGCCTTGAAGCCCTACGTTTAAGCCTACTGCAAAGTTTGCCTCGCCACGGAAGAATGGTATCGGTGCAGGCTTCAAGTTCAACAGCGGCATAGTAGCCGGTATAGGTATCTTGGCAAACTTCTTCAGCACCTGACCGAGTGCGAACTCTTCAAGCACGTTGTCTTTTGAGGCGAACTGTCCGCTCAGGTTTACGCCTCCACCAAGTTCGATGCTCTCTTTTGTCTCTGCCTTGATGTAGAAATCGCCCAGTCCGTTTATGTTGTAAACTATGTTTATGCCCATGGCAAAGCCACCCTTCAAATCGAGCGAGGCTGTCCATGTGTCATTAAGTTTATAAGCGTCTTGCAAGGCTATGTCAAGTTTGAACAATTCCAAGTCGGCACTGCCGTCAAGATAGCGCATACCGTCTTTTCTGCGTGGTGTGGCAGAGCAGCGACGGCGAGCGTTTCCCTGCTTGTCAACGAGTATTTCCTCAACACCCACAAACTGGTCAAAAACTTCAGACAGGCTTCTTATTTTCTCGCACTGAACCACTATCATATCTTGGAAATCGTATATCAGCTTCACCTTACCCACAAAGCCGTCTTCAAATTGTGGAAGAGTGAAACTTGCCAGCACGTCACCCACGTGTGGACGCATACCCTCTGGCATGGTGTTGTAGAACTTCAGCGTCATACCGCTACCCTCGCATACATAATCAACCATGCCGTTGTCGTCCATTCTCACGAGCTTGGGGTTATAGCGCACGTCGGGTTGTATGAAACTGACGCTATCAATAGAGGTAAGCATTATATGATATGTGGAGTCGTTGGTTACAATCTCCTGCGTAACATAAATGTCATGCTCCCGTCCGAGAGTGTCTATCTTTGAATAGCTCATGCTCTTTACCTGGTCATAGAAAAAGCCGTCGAAGTGGCTGTCGTTCTGATAAATGTAGAACGCCGTACCCGTTTGCGCGTTAGCGATAGTGCCAACAGCCATAAACAGCACGGTAAGTATAGTATGCCGCAGTGCGGCTTTAAGCGTAACAAGATGTTTCATTTCTTCAAGATTTTAATGCTTTGGTCGCCTACCTTAACAATATACATGCCCACTGGCTGGGCTGCCACAGAGATGCAGATGGGCTTGTGTCCATCAGCCACATGCGTGCTTAGCAATGTTCCGTTTACGGCATACACCTTAACGGTGGTGCCTTCAGGCAAATTGCTCAACGAAAGATTGTCGCCCTGCTGCTTAACACTTACAGCCGACGACTGCTTTATTACTTCTACGCCGCTAACCACATCTTTATATGTGTAGTTGCGCACCTCCGACAGCGCATAGGTAATCTTTGCGCCGCTGGTGGTAATAACAAGGTTGGTGCCTTCAAAGGTAGTTACCGGCTTCTCATCAAGGTCGTACTCTACTGTCTGCCCATTGGTCTTCGTCACAACGAGCGTCTGAGCCGTAGCCTCAGCCATAGCCATAATAACTAACAGAAGGGTTAGGATTGTTTTTTTCATAACTTATTGTTTTTAGAGTTTTAACGCAATTGTTTTCATTGCGTAAAAATAAGCACAAAAACAATACTTGCCACTCTCATTTTCGCAAAACTTACTCTCATTTTGCTTTTGAGAGTAGGCCGCAATAGAGCCTTAACGCCCTGAAACAGGACGCTTACTGGGTGTTCGGAAAAGTTTAGGTGATGTATTGGTTTAATTATTACGCTGGGCTATCCACTCTTTTGGCGACATTCCTGTCTGGGCTTTGAACACACGGAAGAAGGTTGCCTCGCTCGCAAATCCTGCCTTGGTCCACAAATATACAACCTTTATATCGGAGTCGTCGCTGAGCTGCTGCTTCACATAGTCTATGCGACAGGTATTTATGTAGTTTATAAACGACAGGGCTCGCTGGCTACGCAGGGCAGCTGTAACCTCTGTGGCACTGACGCCAAGCGCAGAAGCCACGTCAGAAGTCTTCAAATCTGGATTTCGGAACAGCTGCTGCGACAGCATCAGTTCGTCAAGTCGCTGCATCAGCAGAGCGTCATCGTTGGCTTTGGTCTTGGGCTGTCTGCGCCTGATAAGGCATAGCAACACAACAAGCATTACCACAACTACAACGCCGCCAGCTAACAGCCACCACTTGACTACATTGTTATGAGTACTTTCTTCAGCTGACTGTGCGCCAACCTTAAGTACATAAACAGATTTGTATGGGTTGTAGTTGCTTTCGCCCAAACCGCCCACAAAGCATAGGTCACCCTCAGGGGTCAGCACGGTCATGGTCGCCCCCACCTTGCTTAGTTCTTTAGTATAATAAAGGGTTACGGGTGCCGGCTTGCCGCTAAGGGCAGGCTTATAATCAATAGCCACTACAAAGATGCGGTTATGATGATTATCAAAGGCTGGCAGATAGGCACGGCACGACTTAGGGTCGGTTATCATGCCGCTGTTATAATACAACACGCCCCAACGGGTGCGCATAGGCAATGGACTCGTGGTCTTGACAAGCGTGAAGCGCTCGCCTTGCAACAGGCACACGCCCACCTGACCGTCTTTTCGCTCTACGGGGAACAGGTAACTGTAATCGCCTCGGCTGGTGTCACCTATGAAACAATCTGAAGTGTGATGTCGTAAGATTTTAAATAGTGGATGCCATGTCTTGAACAACTCTACGTGGAAAGTATCGCCCTGAAGTCGCTCCACTACGTACGGTTCTTCTACCATCTTGCCTTGCAGACCCATACAGCCCAGTATCAACGCATTGCTTTGCGAGATGGGAAAGATATATGGTCGCGACAGACCGTTATGCGGCTTCTTCAGCGGCGCAAAAGCACGATTGCCGTTATATTCCTCTATAAAGTCGTCGTTGTACCAGTTTCCAGAAACTATCACTTTGCCATTGCCAAGAGTTTCTGCCGAGGCTCCTGTGCGCTTCTTGTCAAGACAACCGAAGCCCACGAACGTGTGGGTCTCGGGGTCGTACATCTCAGCCGGGAAAGTCTGCCCTATGCCAAGAGCCTCGGCGAAGCCACCGGCGAATAGCAGTTTGCCCGACTTCAGCCTCGCCGAAACGCCTGCGTCATGAGTGTAAATGGTGTTAATGATATGCCACTCGCCCTTGCTGAAATATTCAGCCGTCTGTGTTGGCACAAAGCCATCGGTATGACCACCCACCGCAAGAAGTTCATCGCCTATGCAGAACACGCTATGTGCACTACGGGCATAGTGCAAATCAGGCAACCGCTGCGCCTCAACCAGTCGTGTGGGAATAGCATTTGTAGGAGCGACACTCTTTGTTTGCGCCCCCACCTTTGCCTGCATGGCAATAAGTATAAATATAATTGTGATTATTCGTGAGCAATATCTCATTATTGATTGTCGTGTTAGTGATAATGTCGCAAAGATAAGCATTAAATCCCATTTACGCCATTCCGCCGCCCTTTTTCTTTACCGCGACACTAACAAAAAGAGACCACAACTGGGACTACAACATA
>CAZPNJ010000078.1:6243-8183 GCA_964587765.1 uncultured Prevotella sp. | reverse complement strand
TCAGGCACTGAACCGTTGGCGCCATCTCCACAATATCGAAATTTCCAGCTTCTAACTTAGCCTGAACCAGGAAATGGTAAATACCATTGATTTTTTTCACAAGGAATCCCATTAACCCCTTCTGGGCAGAACGTACCATAGGCTGATCCCATGTGTGAACTTCACGATTACCAATCTCGCAGCGAACACCAATCACGTCGAAATATTTATTCTGCTCATGATGAATTGTATTGCC
Source organism: uncultured Prevotella sp. (assembly GCA_964587765.1). Classification (GTDB taxonomy): domain Bacteria; phylum Bacteroidota; class Bacteroidia; order Bacteroidales; family Bacteroidaceae; genus Prevotella. The sequence goes on along the minus strand of CAZPNJ010000078.1, from coordinate 7,948 downwards.
GTCATATATCCAATGACTCATTTCTGAAAGCCCAATTGGTTTTACTTCCAACTCATACTTAAACTTTAGCGATGTCATCCAATGAAGGATATATTCCAAGTCATGTAAATGATTGTCATGACTTAACATAGAGTATATCAACTGGTTATCGCTTCTTGTATTTAACTGCATAAAAGCAGAAACCATCTTCAATGAATGCTCAGAATAATTACCAAAGCGTATGCATGAGATAACTGTTCGTGAATCCATGTTCATGACATTCGGGTGACGCATCAAATCCTTTAACTGCCCCAACGTCAGCCATACAAAGTTTTCTTTGACTTCGATTTCTTCATCTTCAGGAATTTCAACGATTATATTACGATTACGCTTATGAAGGAAACGTGCGCCCTGTTCACTTTGTAACTGGTCAACCAATATCTTAACCTGTCTTTCACCATTGAAATACTCCAGATAATCAGGTCTTTTACCACCATGCACCTGAGTAAAATTACTACGAGTGGCCTGTAATGTTGGCGAAAGCTGCACTATATTCAAATTTCCTGGCTCAATCTTCGCTTGAGACAAGAAATGTAACACCCCACCGATCTTCTTAGTTATGAAGCCCAAGAATCCTATCTCTGGCTGATTTATTATAGGCTGATCCCACTTTGGCACATTACGATAGTTTGTCGTAATGCGAATACCATCTATCGAGAAAAATTTGCCCGACTCATGGCAAAATCTATCATCACTATAACTCCAACTTCTGACTTTATCTAATGGAATTTGTTTAATATTAGTAATAACCTCCTCATTCTGCTGTTTCATCCATGCAAGAACTTTATCCGTAGAGATAACATTGCCTTGACTAATTGCAGATATAAGGAAATCCAGTTCTGTGTCTATTCTACTCATTACGTTATATATATTTATCGTACAAAGATAATAATATTTTCCCAATTTATCTCTTTTGTCGACAATTTAGTAGTATGTCATAGTGTTATCCATATAACACTCACTCTTATTCAAACGGATTCTTATACAGTCCCATTCTCTCTTTCAGCAACAGCCAGAAGAAAGGCATGTCTTCAACGAAATACCTGTGCCACAACCTCTTTGGTTCACATAAGAATCGATAGAACCACTCCAAATACAACTTCTGATAAATCTTCGGCGCACGCTTCACCTTTCCAGCCTCAAAGTCAATGGTCGCACCCAGCGCCATCCATATATCCACCCCAGGCATCTCAGTCTTGTGAAGGTCAATCCACTTCTCCTGTTTCGGGCACCCCACCCCCACAAGCACCACGTTTGCGCCACTCTCGTTAATCATTCTGGCAATCTCATGGTTCTCATCGGGATTTTTCTCAAAGCCATAGCTTGGCGAGTAGGCACCAACTACCATCTCACGCCCCATTTTCTCGTTGATGCGCTCCATCGCCCTCTGCGACGCATTGTCCATCGCACCCAACAGGAAGATGCGACAATCCTTGTCCTCCCGATGATACTCACAGAATGCAGGAAAGAAACTACTCCCCGATATTGTCTCTGGCAATGGTTGTCCCACCATCTTTGCGCATAGATACAGAATTCTCGAATCGCAAATGCACCACTCTGCCCTATGGACGATATCATAGTACACCCTGTCCGTCTGCATCTTCATTAGATGGTCCACGTTCGGAGTCACCAGCACCCCCTTCTTCAGGTTGCGCAACAACTCCTC
>CAZPNJ010000078.1:0-6233 GCA_964587765.1 uncultured Prevotella sp. | reverse complement strand
CCTGTTCAACATTGTTTGCTCCTAATTCTTCCAACTCTCTTGCCAAGATGGGCTCCAAACCCATAAAAGTTTTGGCTATAAGTTCTGTCTCCATAAAAAGTTTACGTGTATTATACTTTATATCTAATTGTGCCCTTCCTTTTGGGGCTTATTTATATACTTTGCAAAAGTACGAAAAAGCATTAACACCACAAAACTTTTGCGAGACTATTTTCTCAGCCACAAAAAATCTTCAAATATTGGGGCAACAAAATTAAGCGTGGCATTAATCTTCGTTTTTATTTTACAAAACCGACGCATCATTACGTTTTTGCACTTTTGTCACTTTTGTCGACAAAAATTAGACGTTCAGACAGGTGACAAAAAAGTTCAGCCGGAACTTAATAATAATATAATAATAAAAATATTTATTATTATATTATTATTAAACTACTCTCCCCTATATCCCCTCTCATGCTGTGCTTAACACTGGGGTTACTAATTTTTGTCGACAAAAGTGACAAAAATGCAAAAAGCAAAACGCAGCATCATGATGATTTTGTAAAATAAAACAAAATAACGATAGGCGTGATTGACAACAATCAAAGGCACGACTATTTTCAATCAACGGCGTGGTTGATTGTGAATACAGCTTAAATAAATTTGCGCATGCGAGAAAAAAAACGTCTCTTTGCATATATGATAAGACCTTTCCTTGAAATAGTAGCTGAAGACATACTAAAGAAGCACGGCACTAACCTTGCCCACACAGCCGTCGTATTTCCCAACAAGCGAGCGGCACTGTTCATGAACGAACATCTCGCACGCATGTCAAAGGGGCCGATATGGAGCCCAGCGTACACCACCATCAGCGACCTGTTCAAAGAAAACGCCACGCTGCAAGTGGCTGACGACATAAAGTTGATTTGCCTGCTGCACAAGTCTTTCGTGAAATGCACGGGCATAGACGAGACGCTCGACCACTTTTGGGGGTGGGGGCAACTGCTGCTGACCGACTTTGATGACCTTGACAAAAACCTGGCTGACGCCAGCCAGGTGTTCACCAACGTTGAGAACCTGCACGAGCTTGACGACGCCTCTTACCTGACAGAAGAGCAGAAAGAGACGCTGCACCGATTTTTCGCCAACTTCAGCGAGGAGCAGAGCAGCCACCTGAAAGAGGTGTTTTTGAAACTATGGTCGCAGATAGGGAACATTTACACCGAGTTTAACGCCATGCTCAAAAGCGAGGGATTGTGCTACGAGGGCGCATTGTATCGCCAAGTGGCTGAGCATGCCGACTCTATTCCACTAAGCTACGACAAATACATATTCGTAGGCTTCAATCTGTTGCAGAAGTCAGAGCAGCGCCTGTTCGCAGCATTGCAGAAACAGGGCAAAGCGCTGTTCTACTGGGACGTTGACCACTACTACCTTAAAGACGAGCAAAACGAGGCAGGTCACTACGTAAGACAATACACGGGGAATTTCCCCAACGAGCTGCCATTAAACGACAAAGAGACGTACGACAACTTCTCTCGCAAAAAGAAGATAACATACATCAGCGCCACCACCGAAAACTCGCAAGCGCGCTATGTTACGCAATGGCTCCACGAGCAGGACAGACTAAACGACGGCAAGCAAACCGTAATAGTAATGTGCGACGAACGGCTGCTGCCAGCCGTAATACACCAGATTCCGCCACAAGCCGACGGAGCACCAACGAAAGCCAACGTAACGACTGGCTATCCGCTATCGTCAACGCCTATAGCCACTGAGGTTAACGATATATTCGCCCACGCCACGACAAAAGACATTGTACAACTTACAAGCGACGCCATTGAAAAGGTGAAAGCCCACGCAAAAGAAATTGCCACGGAAGACTTGCTCGACAAGGAGGCATCGTTCAAGATGTACACCCTGCTGAACAGAATAAGCCAACTCATTGCCGAGGGCACGCTCAGCATAGACCCCACCACGCTGAGCCGAATAGTGCGCCAACTGACGCAGACCACAGCCATACCTTTCCATGGCGAACCCATTGAGGGCATACAGGTGATGGGTGTATTGGAAACCAGAGGCATTGACTTCAGCCACGTATTGCTGCTGTCGTGCAATGAGGGCAACATGCCAAAGAGCGTCAACGACGCATCGTTCATACCCTACTCCATTCGCAAGGCTCACGACCTGACCACGATAGACAACAAGGTAGCAGTCTATGCTTACTATTTCTACCGACTGCTGCAAAGGGCTGAAGACATAACCATTCTATACAACTCTGCCGACACAGACGGAAAGATGAGCGAAATGAGTCGCTTTATGCTGCAACTGCAAATAGAGAGCAACCACAATATTACCACTGCGTCGCTAAGCACAGAGCAGCAAAGCGCACAACAGGCACACGCTGAAATAAATAAAACACCCGAAATGATGCAGCGCCTCAGCAAGCGCGAGCGTTTCTCGCCATCGACCATTGGCAAATATCTGCGCTGCCCATTGTCGTTCTACTATTACGCCATAGTGGGGCTGAAAGAGCCTGACGACGAGGAAGACGACATAACGAGCAGAGACTTCGGCAACATATTTCACAAAAGCACCGAACTAATATACAAGCCTTTTATGGAGCGAGGCATAGAGGTGACTGCGCAAGACATTGACCAGCTGCTGAAAGAGAAAAGTCAGTCAAGAATAGAACGGATAGTTGACCAAGCCTTCAAAGAGGAAATGAAAGAGAGGCTAAGTCAGTCGGGGCTGCAACTCATAAACAGAGACATCATCATAAGCTACATAAAGCGCCAACTCAGAACCGACCGACAGTTTACGCCTTTCCGCATAAAGGGTCTTGAGCTGCAAGTTGAAGGGTCGTTTGCCGGCACGAACTTCTACGGATTCATAGACCGACTCGATGAAGTGACCACACCTGAGGGCAGACGCATCAGAGTGGTTGACTACAAGACTGGCGGACAAGCCAAGAGCGTGCCACAAGACGTGGAAGACATATTCAACCCTGCCAGCGTGGGCACCACGAAACATGCCGAATACTATCTGCAAGCGTTTCTGTACTCGCTAATAGTAAGGCGCTCGGCTGAACACAACAAGGAGCGACTACCAGTAAGTCCGGCACTGCTGTTCGTGCGCAACTCAAAGTCGGAGGGCTACGACCCTACCCTTTGCCTGAAGCCAGAGAAAGCACTTGTTAAGGTTGTTGACATCGCTGACTATGCTGACGATATTGAGCAAAGCCTCAGCAATCTGATGAGCGAAATACGCGACATAAACACTCCGTTCAAACCCACCAGCGACAAGAAAAGGTGCGAAAACTGCGCATGGAAAGAAATTTGTGCGATTAACAATTCATAATTCATAATTGGCGCAGCCAACAATTCAAAACTCACAATTTAATTAAGTGTTTAGCGTTATAATAACGATGAATAAAAAGATAAGCAACATAATATTATATATATTGGCGGGGGTGATGACCATCGCCTGCAACGATGATGACGACTTCAGCACATCACGCTCTGATCTGCTGACACCAGCCATTGACACGCTAAGCCTTGACACAGTTTTCAGCAACATGCCGACCACGGAGAAAGGGTTCTGGATATACAATCGCAGTGGCTCCGCACTGCGCATCAGCACAGTCAGATTACAAAAAGGCAACCAAACAGGCTTTCAAGTAAACATAGACGGAACTTTCCTGGGCAAAGGTGTGGGCTATCAAACACAAGACATTGAAATAAGAAAAGGCGACTCGGTCAGGGTATTCGTAAAACTGAACGCACCAACCAACTATGCCAATCACCCAAAACTGGTTGAAGACAACTTGGTGCTGACGCTTGAAAGTGGTGCCCAACAAAGCATAAACCTGAAAGCCTACGCATGGGACGCAATACTGCTGAACAACCTTGAAATAAGCACTGACACTACGCTGAGTGGCGCAAAGCCATTCGTGGTGCAAGGCAGAATGAAAGTTGACTCAACGGCTACACTTACCATAATCAATGGCGCAACCCTTTACTTTCAACCAACGGCAGCAATTGACGTTTACGGAAAGATAGTGTGCGAGGGCAATGCCGAAAAAGAAGTAACCCTGCGTGGCGCACGACTTGACAGAATGTTTGACTATCTGCCTTACGATAATGTAAGCGGACAGTGGCAAGGCATCCACATATATGCGTCTTCCGTAGGCAACAGCCTGCGCTTCACCGACTTGCATGGCGCAATGAATGGGATAGTGTGCGACTCAACCGGCACTGACGAAGAAAAGATACGCATTGAAAACTCTACCATTCACAACTGTCAGGGCTATGGCGTAAAGCTCACATCATGCAAGGCTACACTGCTGAACAGTCAGTTGACAAACACTCTGCACGACTGCCTGTACATAAACGGGGGCAACACTCTCGTAAACAACTGCACCATGGCACAATACTATCCCTTTGACGCCAATCGTGGAGCAGCGATACATTTCCTCAGCCAAAGTCAAGACCTTGACAGCCTGCTGTGCATGAACTCGCTAATGACAGGCTACGCTGACGACGTGTTGACAGGCGAACTCAGCACTGACAGCACACACAAGAGCCTTTACCACTTCGACTATTGCATAATACGCACGCCAAAGATAGAAACTGCCGACAGCATACACTTCACCAACGTCGTTTACGAGGACGTTGAAGACACGAGCTGTTTCGGAAAGAAACATTTCATAATGATTGACGGAGACAAGCAACGATACGACTTCAGCCTTGACTCAACGTCAGCAGCGACAAATAAAGCGAATCCATTAACATCAACACCAATAGACAGGCGAGGTTCTGCAAGAGATTCAATGCCCGACATTGGTTGCTACGAACGAAAATAAACACGCTTATGCAAACAAAAACTTTACAAATCAACTACAAGGTCTATAAAGATCTGTCTGAACTGACTGCCGAAGACCAGGAACTTGTTAAAAGTGCCATAGACGCCACCCGAAACAGCTACGCAAACTATAGCCACTTCAATGTCGGAGCAGCACTGAGGCTGGGCAACGGCAAAATAATGATTGGCGCAAACCAAGAGAACGCAGCCTTTCCATCAGGACTTTGCGCTGAGCGTACTGCCATCTTCGCTGCACAAGCAAACTGCCCAGAGCAACCCATTACAGCCATTGCCATAGCCGCGAAAAACAGCAATGGGTTATTGGAAGAGCCAATCACGCCATGTGGAGCCTGTCGCCAGGTGATGCTTGAGATTGAGGACAGATACAAGCAACCACTGAGAGTGTTGCTATACGGAACAAAAGAAGTGTTTGAAATCAGCTGCGTAAAAGACACCATGCCTTTCTCGTTTGTTGACGCCAACATGCACTAACCCCAAATATATTCAGCAAAACATAAGGTTATATCAAAAAAAAAGGCTAAGTTTGCAGGCAAAAATAGTAAAACCCATAATATGAAACAGACGATATTAGTTACTGGTGGTACGGGCTTCATCGGCTCACACACGACAGTAGAACTGCAACAGGCAGGCTACGACGTAGTTATAGTTGACAATCTGTCAAACTCAAAAATTGAGGTGCTTGACGGAATAGAGAAAATAACAGGCATACGCCCTGCTTTCGAACAAGTTGACCTGAGAGACGCAGAAGCGACATAAGCCGTTTTCGAGAAATATCCAAAGATAGAAGGCATCATACACTTCGCAGCAAGCAAAGCCGTTGGCGAAAGCGTAGAGAAGCCATTGCTATATTACAAGAATAACATCAACTCTTTGATAAACCTGTTGGAATGTATGCCTAAATATGATGTTAAGGGCATCATATTCTCATCTTCATGCACTGTTTATGGTCAGCCTTCAAAGGAGAACCTGCCTGTAACTGAAGAGGCTCCTATACAGAAAGCGCTCTCACCATACGGAAACACCAAGCAGATTAACGAAGAGATTATACAAGACTATGTTCATAGTGGCGCAAAGATAAAGAGCATTATTCTGAGATACTTCAACCCTATCGGCGCTCACCCATCTGCAAATATAGGCGAACTACCTAACGGCGTGCCAATGAACCTTATCCCATTCGTAACCCTAACTGCCATTGGAGTACGCAAAGAACTGAAGATTTTCGGTAACGACTACAACACTCCTGACGGCACCTGCATCAGAGACTACATCTATGTTGTTGACTTGGCTAAGGCTCACGTAAAGGCTATGACTCGTGTGCTTGACATGGAGACAGAACCTGTTGAAGTGTTCAACATCGGCACTGGTAAGGG
>CAZPNJ010000077.1:6521-8187 GCA_964587765.1 uncultured Prevotella sp. | reverse complement strand
GGCAAAAACGATAAGATATTGCCAGAGGCAAAGGATTACAAACGTATAGGCGAGCACGATACTGGTTTGAATACTGGTGGTATGGGCTCTGTTACACCAGTGCCATTCGCTACTAAGGAGTGGATGAAAAAGGTTGAGGAGCGTATAATACGCCCGACCGTTGACGGACTTGCTGCCGATAATATTGACTATAAGGGCTTTATCTTCTTCGGACTGATAAATGTGGAGGGCGACCCAATGGTAATAGAGTACAACTGCCGTATGGGTGATCCTGAAACAGAGAGCGTAATGCTTAGATTGAAGAGCGACATCGTTGACCTGTTTGAAGGTGTCGCTGAAGGAAATATCGCGGAACGAAACGTAGAGTTTGACAGTCGCTCAGTGGTATGCGTTATGATGGTCAGCGGAGGCTATCCAGAAGCATACAAGAAAGGTTTTGAGATAACAGGCATTAACGATGTTGAGGGAAGTGTTGTGTTCCACTCTGGTACGGCTGAGAAAGACGGAAAGATAGTAACCAATGGCGGACGCGTCATTGCCGTTTCTTCTTATGGAAAGGATAAGCAGGAAGCATTGGTAAAGAGTTTCACTGAGGCTGATAAGATAAAGTTTGAGGGAAAATATTTCCGTCGTGATATTGGCGCCGACCTGTAAGCGAGAATAGAAATAGGGGGAAAAGAGATTTGTTTCTATAATGAAGAAGTACGCTCAAAATAGAATTGCGGAAAGCAGATGGGCGCTGTCTGTCAGCATGACTTTTGGCTTTTTTGTCAGTTTTGTCACGACAATTTGGCAGCTTGATAATTATGAGGGAAGCATACTTTATTTTATAAAGGTGCTTTCGCCAACGGCATTGTTCTTATTGTCGGCTGTTTTAATGGCAGCCTTGAACAATGTTTATGCACTGATTAGAGTGTATAGCCGAATGGTGTCGTGTGCTTTCCTGTTTCTTAGCAGTGCAGCTTGCTTCCAGTTCGCTTCATGGCGATACCAACTGTTTATGGTGTGTATGGTGGCATTCGTTATGATGCTTTTCAGCACATATCAAGACCGATATGCACCAGGAAAAATAATGTATGCTTTCTCGTTTCTGGGAGTGGCGAGCATGTTGTTTCCACAGGTAGTTTACTTAGTGCCCATAGTGTGGCTGATGATGCCAACACAACTTATGAATGCCAGTTGGCGCACGTATGCAGCATCTGTCATCGGGGTAATAATGCCATATTGGTTTATCGTGCCAATAAGTCTGCATAGGGGAGAGTTTGAGTCTTTCGAGGAGAACTTCAAGAGTTTGGGCAATTTTCAAGGTGTCTTAGACTTAAGCATATTGAACAATCTGCAAATAATAACGCTGACTTTTATTGTAGTAATAGCGATTGTCGGCACGTGTCATTTCTATCGCAACGCATACAAAGATAAAATCAGAACGCGAATGTTCTTCAATTTCTTCTTTGCGATAAACTTTGCCGCAATGCTGTTCTTGGCGCTTCAGCCGCAACATTTTAGTTACCTGATAGGGGTTTGTATATTATGCACCTCTGTGTTTGTCGGGCATTTCATTGCTCTCACAAGCACCAGACTTACTAATATGACATTCTTCGTTATGCTGGCTCTGGTAATAGCCCTGACAGCAATTAACTTCTATGGCTATTATGTAAACGAGCAG
>CAZPNJ010000077.1:3147-6511 GCA_964587765.1 uncultured Prevotella sp. | reverse complement strand
CTGAATGTAAATCTGCTGGAGTTTTAACCCATTTAATAATAACGAATACTTAAAAGCGTTTGAATGAGTTTCTTAATAGACCTGCTCACTAATTATGGCTATTGGGGCATGCTTATAGCAGCCTTTCTGGCAGGTAGCTTCATTCCTTTCAGCAGCGAGGCTGTGATGTTGGCACTTATGGCAGCAGGACTTGACACGTGGCCATTGGTTGTTTACGCTACTATTGGCAATGTGGCAGGGTCGATGTTTAATTATGGTGTGGGCAGGCTTGGCAAATTGGAGTGGGTAGAGAAATATCTGCATGTGAGCAGGGAAAAGATTGAGGAAACACAGCGATTTATGGAAAACAAGGGCGCTTGGGCAGGACTGCTTACGCCAATACCTGTTCTTGGCAGTGCCATTGCCATAACGTTAGGATTTACAAGGGCTAACCTATTGGTGTCGTTCGTTAGTATAACCATAGGTAAATTTGTGAGATACTTAATTCTGGCTTTTGGCGTAGATGCCATTTTTTGAAATATTCAGTTATATAAAACCATTTATACAGTTGTGGCGTAAAAAAGCTGTATTTGTTATATATCTATATTTTTTGAGGTATTGATGCTCTTTGTAAAATTAAAATGTTATCTTTGCCAGTGATTTTCTGAAAATTAAAACTATAACAAAAATAATACAATGAAGAAATTCAAAATGGTGGACACCCTTATGGGTTGGCTGACTTTCCTTGTTGCAGCATTTGTATATTGCTCAACAATAGAACCTACAGCGTCGTTCTGGGATTGTCCTGAGTTTATTACAACTGGTTACAAAATGGAAATAGGTCACCCGCCTGGAGCACCTTTCTTTATGCTGACGGCTAACCTGTTCTCGCATTTCGCAAGTGACCCAACGCAGGTAGCGAAGATGGTTAATACAATGAGCGCATTGCTCAGCGCATTGACAATATTGTTCTTGTTCTGGACAATTACCCATCTTGCCAAGAAACTAATCGTTAAGGATTGGAACAACGTTTCGTTAGCAAAGATTATAGCTATTGAAGGCGCTGGATTGGTAGGTGCGCTTATTTATACATTCAGCGACACGTTCTGGTTCTCTGCCGTTGAGGGTGAGGTTTACGCATTCTCTTCTGCACTGACGGCGACTGTGTTCTGGCTTATATTGAAGTGGGAAGACCACGCCGACGAACCTCACTCAGACCGTTGGCTCGTTTTGATAAGTTATATCGTGGGCATAAGCATTGGCGTTCACTTGCTGAACTTGCTGTGTATCCCTGCCATTGTGCTTGTTTACGTTTATCGTAAATATCCAAACATCGAGGTTAAAGGTTCATTGCTCGCACTGTTAGGCTCGTTTGTTATAATCGCAGCAGTGCTTTATGGTATTGTACCTGGCATCGTTACCGTTGGTGGTTGGTTTGAATTGTTCTTCGTAAACACACTTCATTGCCCATTCAACACAGGTCTTATCATATATGTTATAACTCTGATAGCTATAGTTTTATGGGCTATATATGAGAGTTATGTTGGCAAGAGCCAGATGCGCAGCAACATTTCGTTTATGGCATCGGTTGCAATGCTTGGCATACCTTTCTATGGATATGGTTGGAAAGCTGTTGTCATAGGCATAGTCGTGTTGGCTGTATTATGGTATGTACTTAATTTCAGTCGTACTATCGACAAGAAGCGTGTGGCATTGATTGGCTATCGTGTGAAGAATACCGTTTTGCTTTGCATGTTGATGGTAATGATTGGTTATTCTTCTTACGCATTGGTAATTATCCGTTCTACGGCTAACCCTCCAATGGACCAGAACTCTCCTGAGGACATTTTCACACTGGGCTCTTATCTGAGTCGTGACCAATATGGCGACCGTCCATTGTTCTATGGACCAGCTTACAACTCGCAGGTACAACTTGATGTTGATGGTAATATCTGCCGTCCTCGCCAGAGTGAGGGTGCGCCAATATATCAGCGTAAAGAGAAGACGAGCCCTGACGAGAAGGATTCTTATTTCGTAGTTAGTCATAAGACTACTTACGTTTATGCTCAGAACATGCTGTTCCCACGTATGTACAGCGAGCGCCATAAAGGTCAATATGAGAGTTGGCTGGGAGGTGTTGACGGAAAGGAAATACCATATAATAGATGTGGCGAGAATATATTCGTGAAGATGCCTACACAGATGGAGAACCTGCGCTTCTTCCTGTCATACCAGTGCAACTTCATGTATTGGCGCTACTTTATGTGGAACTTCGCAGGTCGTCAGAACGACTGCCAGGGTAACGGCGAATTGGAGCATGGCAACTGGATAACGGGTATCAGTTGGTTTGATAATTGGCGCTTAGGCGACCAAAGCAAATTGCCTGACTCGCTGAAGGCAAACAAGGGACACAACGTTTTCTATTGCTTACCTCTGTTGTTAGGTTTGCTTGGATTGATCTGGCAGGCTTGGCGTGGAAAGCGTGGCATACGCCAGTTCTGGGTAGTGTTCTTCTTGTTCTTCATGACTGGTCTTGCAATTGTCGTTTATCTAAACCAGACACCATCGCAGCCTCGCGAGCGTGACTATGCTTACGCTGGTTCGTTCTATGCTTTCGCTATATGGTGCGGACTTGGCGTAACGGCTATCATTGACCTGGTAAAGAAGTACTTGAAGCTGAACGAAACATTAGTTGCGGCAGTCGTAGCCTGCCTTGCGGTGCTCGTGCCTGTGCAGATGGCTTCGCAGACATGGGACGACCACGATCGCTCTGGTCGTTACACATGTAGAGACTTTGGTCAGAATTACCTTATGTCTTTACAGAAGAAGGGTAATCCTATCATATTCACCAATGGCGATAACGATACCTTCCCATTGTGGTATGAGCAGGAAGTAGAGGGTGTACGCACGGACGCTCGCGTATGTAACCTTTCTTACATACAGACCGACTGGTACATTGACCAGATGAAGCGCCCTGCATACGATTCACCTTCATTGCCTATAACATGGCCTCGCCTTGACTTCTGTTCGGGTACTAATGAGTATATTGAAGTTCAACCCGCGATTAAGCAACAACTATTGCAGTATTATAAGGACGATCCAATATCTGCAAAGCAGCAGTTTGGCGATGAGCCTTTTGAACTGAAGAATATAATCAAATATTGGGTACGTTCAAAGAACTCTGAAATGCATGTGTTCCCAACGGATACTGTTTACATAACCATTGACAAGGAGGCAGTAAGAAAGAGTGGCATGCTGATGCCAACAGACTCAATACCTGACAAGATGGTTGTGTCTTTGGCTGGTAAGCGTGCGCTTTATAAGGGTGAACTGATGATGCTTGAGATGCTTGCCAACTGCAATTGGGAGCGCCCCATCTATATCG
>CAZPNJ010000077.1:0-3137 GCA_964587765.1 uncultured Prevotella sp. | reverse complement strand
ATGAATTCTCATAGCATCTGGACAAGTCCTCTTTACGTAGCAACCACTGTTGGAGCCGAGAACTATATGAACCTTGGCGATAACTTTATCAAAGAGGGTCTTGCTAATCGTATCACTCCTTTCATTACTAAGAATGGCGTTCGCTCATTTGATACTGAAAGGGTTTACGACAATGTAATGAACAAGTTCAAGTTTGGTAACCTGAGACAGAAGGGCTTGTATCTGGAAGAAACAACCCGACGCATGTGTTACACTCACCGTCGTCTGATGACTGAGCTTGCAATGAATCTCATAAACGAGAAACAAATTGATAAAGCCAAGAAGGTGATGGAAAAATGTGAGGTGGAAATACCTGAATATAATGTTCCAATTGACTTTATCTCTGGTGGCTTGGATATGGCAAACATCTTTGCTATACTTGGTCAGAAGGATAAGGCAAAACGCTACTTGGACCTTGTATGGAAAGACGCTCGTCAGTATCTCGATTATTATATGCAACTAAGCTCTAACAGATTCCAGCAAAGTCATAATGAGTGCATGACTCACTTCTATGCTTTGCAGCGCAGCTTGGAAGTATATAATAGAGTTGACCAGAAAGCACGCCAAGAGCATGAACTCGAGTTTAACAACCTCGCAGTTCAGTATCAAAGCAAAGGCGGAACTTTTAATCAGTAATTCTAAATAGTTTTAGGTGGATGACTGATGGCTTTTCTCGCCAACGGTTATCCACCTTTTTTCTCTTCTTAAACGAATACCAATGTTTATAGAGCAACCTGCAAAATGGATTAGATGGATTTATCCTCGTGCTACATGGAGAATGGACAAGCATGAACATGCTGTTTATCTTACTTTCGACGATGGACCAATACCAGAGTCAACTCCTTTTATATTAAAGACGTTGGCTGAGTTTGGCGCAAAAGCAACCTTTTTTATGGTCGGACAAAACGTGTTGCGCTATCCTTGGCTTTATCAGCAGATTGTTAGCTCTGGACATCAGGTAGGCAATCACACGTTTAACCATATTGGTGGTATGCGACATGGCATACATACCTATACTTATAACACAGAAAAGGCTAACACTTTGATTCACGCTCATTTGTTCAGACCTCCGCATGGCTGGATGAAACTTGAGCAGTATGCTGCCATCAGTCGTAAGTACAAGGTGATAATGTGGGATTTGGTTACGCGCGATTACTCAAAGTGGATGACTGCTCAAGATGTGCTTGAAAATGTTAAGTCGTATGCTCGCAATGGGTCAATTATTACGTTTCATGATTCGTTGAAGAGCATTGACAAACTTCATTTTGCGCTTCCTGAGGCTATTCGTTGGCTAAAGCAAGAGGGTTATGAGTTTAAGACATTTGAATAGCGATATAATTAAAGCCGAGGCAAAACGCCTTGGCTTTTTTGCCTGTGGCATTGCTAAAGCTGAGCCTGTTGACAATGAAACGGCTGAGCGATACAAACATTGGATTTCGGTTGGGGGCAACGCAACCATGGACTATATGAACAATAATATAGACAAGCGCCTGAACCCTCAACTTCTTATGCCAGGGCTGAAGTCTATCGTATGTTTCGCCATAAACTATGCTCCAAGCCAAACCATTCCGCAAGATAATCTTCAACTCGCATATTATGCCTATGGCAAGGATTACCATAATGTGGTTAAACAGAAACTGCGCCAACTGGCTGATTTGTTGAACATTAAAGTGGTAAATAGCGAGGCTGAAGCTGAGCAGTTATATAATAATGATTTGGCGTATTGTAATAAAGAAAATCAATCAGTTGCAAATGATGATTTAGCGTATTGCCGTATCTTCTGTGATTCTGCCCCCGTTCTTGAACGATATTGGGCGAGTAGGGCAGGACTTGGGTGGATAGGTCGCAATCAGCAGTTGATAATACCTCATGCAGGCAGCATGTTCTTCCTTGCAGAAATGTTCCTCAACATTGACTTAACTCCAGACGCACCTATTCCTAACCGATGCGGAACGTGTCATAAGTGTATAGACTCTTGTCCGACTCAGGCGCTTCCTGCATCAAGTGATGGCTTGTATTGCATGATGGCAGAACGCTGTTTGTCATACCAGACCATAGAGAATAGGGGAGAACTTTCACCATTGGCGCAGGAAACTATGGGTAGAAACTTTTATGGTTGCGACAAATGTCAACTCGCATGTCCATGGAACCGTTTCACTACTCCAAGCGATATTAAAGAGTTTAATCCCAAGCCCCAACTTCTTGAAATGGCAGATTTGGATTGGGCGAACCTGTCAGAAGAACAGTTTCGTGAATTGTTTCGTGAAAGTGCTGTAAAACGTGTGAAGTATCAGGGATTGATGCGAAATATACGTGCTTCGCTTAAAGAACAATAACGTTTTCGTGAAAAAACTGCTATAAAAAGCATGTTTTTAAATAAAAAAGAGGATTTTTTTAACTTTTATCTCTTTTTTTTTGTTGGTTTACAAAAAAAGTGTATATTTGCAACCGTTATCCTGAAAACAATCTTTTTACCTTATAGAGGCTAATACCTATTAAAGATTGGAGCGGTTGCCTGAGAAGGTCGTCGCTTTTTTTATTCCCCCTTTGTAAAGATGTCGAGAAAATCCTATTCTTTCACTTGCATTTTTTTCAACTCTCATTCTTCATTTTATATAAAACTAACCAGTTTTTCCATATTTGTTATTTTTAGCGAAAGTTTTTAGTAACGTTACCAAATCGATTCACTAACGTTACTGAACTAATCGACTAACGTTACCCAATTAATTCACTAACGTTAGCGAATCAAATAACTGGTGTCAGCAATCAAATAACATAGCTCATCCCATTTATTATTAATAATGTGTAATCAACTCATGATTGTGAACAAATATGAAAAAGATGCTTTTTTTAGAAAATAATGCTGAGAATATTTGGAGGTGTGCCAAACTTGCTATACCTTTGCAATCGCTTTCGACTTAGAAACGAGAAGTTTTAAGGATAACAAAACAAATCGCTAGTAGATTGGAAGATAACGGGTGCTAAAAGCATCCTTTATCAGCAAAATCTTCGCCTTTGTTCCGAGCTTCTTTAGAGAGCATAAAGAAAGAGTTCTTTGAAAGATTTACATAACAGACGTAGTAGTACAAGAAGCAAAT
>CAZPNJ010000076.1:3949-8202 GCA_964587765.1 uncultured Prevotella sp. | reverse complement strand
TAGCCGCCTCCTTTTACAAGCCTCTCAGGTAGAAATACTTTGAGAGGCTTTTTTAATTTATAAATAGAATATGAACGGAGTTTATACAATTCTACTGCTATTATTAAGTAATGTGTTTATGACATTAGCTTGGTATGGTCATTTGAGGTTGCAACAGACAGGGGCGAGCAGTAACTGGCCTCTTATTGGTGTGATAGTCTTTTCGTGGGCAATAGCTTTCTTTGAGTATTGCTGTCAGGTGCCAGCTAACAGAATAGGATTTGTGGATAATGGCGGGCCATTTACTTTGGTGCAGTTGAAAGTAATTCAAGAAGTAGTTAGCTTGATAGTCTTTTCTGTTATCGCTGGCGTGTTGTTTCAGGGGCAGAGCCTTCATTGGAACCATGTTGTTGCCTTCATGTGTCTTATCGCAGCAGTTTATTTTGTTTTTAAGTAATATTGTTTTTCTTTTGCTTAATCATTAAGTTTGCTTATCTTTGCAAGCAATATTCAACTAATAAGTAAAATTAAACAATTAAGTCTATGAACAAATTTCTACGTTTATCTTTAGTTGCATTGTTCGCAATATTAACACTGAACAATGCCAATGCAGGTGAAATCACAATCGTTCCTAATGCTGCTGATATCTCATGGTCAGGGGACAAGAATGGCTTTACTACAACTTATCAGGGTATTACAATTGACCTTGCAAAGGCAAACTCTTCTTCAGACCTTGTTGTCCCAACAGACCTTCTTAAGGTTTATAAGGGTGCGACTCTTAAATTCACATCTTCTGTAGGTAATATTACAAAGATTGAGTTTACTACAAACTCTACAAGTTATGCTGGTACAGGCTTTTCTGCTGTCACTCCAGGTGCATTGTCACACAATGGTTTAACATCTACTTGGACTGGCGACGCTGCTTCTATCTTGTTTACAGCAGGTAACAAGCAGGTTCGTATCTCAAGAATAGTTATAACATATACAGCAGCCGCAGGTGTTGTTGAAGCTCCAGTTGTTACAGGTAAGGATAAGTTCATTGATAGTACAGCCATTACAATGACAGCAGGTGAGGGCGCAACTATTTATTATACAACAGATGGTACAGAACCAACAACCGCAAGCAATGTATATACAGGTCCTGTTACCATTAAAGCTACAACTACAATAAAGGCCGTTGCTGTAAAAGGCTCTACTTTAAGTAGCGTTATAACAGAGACTTATAACAAACTTCAGGAAATGACAGTTGCAGAGGCTGTTACAATAGCAGAAGGTCTTGATTCATGCGAAGCAACTGACTATTATGTAGTATTGACAGGTAAAATCAGTTCAATTGTTACTTCTGCCGCAGACATCAAGCAATACAAGAACGCAGACTACTATATCACAGACGCTTCTGGTAAGGAGATTATGATTTTCCGTGGTAAGGGTCTTGATGGTGCAGCTGTTGATACTACAACATTCTTGGTTGGTGCAACTGTTACCGTTTCCGGTAAGATAAAGAAATTTATAAATGAAGAAAGCGTAGTTACAACTTCAGGCATAGCGGGAGTAAAGGCTGCCGCAAACAAGTCTAACGGCCGTGTTTATAACTTGGCAGGTCAGTTGGTTGACGAGACATACAAGGGCGTAGTTATTAAGGACGGTAAAAAGGTAGTGCTTAAATAACCCACGCTTTACCAAAACATAAGACAAGGGGGATGCGGTTACGCATTCCCCTTTTTCGTGCCTGTATCTCAGGGAGTTATGTAGATAAGTCAGGCGAATGGAGACTTTGCTTTAGGCTAACTCATTCCGTACTTTAACTTAAAGTACGTTATGCTTTAACTTAAAGTACGACATACTTTAACTTAAAGTACATTATACTTCAACTTAAAGTACATAATGCTTTAACTTAAAGTATGCGTTGTTGACGCATAGCCAAGCCTCTCGTTGGCATGACTGGCGCTAATGGGCGGACTCTGAATTTGTTCCTAATTAAAAGAATGTGGGCAAAAGATATATTAAAAATCGAATAAAATGTATAACTTTGCCGAATATGAATGATACGATTGTTACTGCCGACGGTTACCATGTGCCTGTCTTGCTCAATGAGAGCATAGATGGGTTGAACCTGCATAAGGGAGGAATATATGTGGACGTTACGTTTGGCGGTGGCGGTCATTCGCGAGAAATACTCAGGCGACTTGACCCCTCGGCTCATTTATACAGCTTCGACCAAGATAGTGACGCTGCTCAGAATGTACCTGCCGACGCGGGTGACAAGTTCACGTTTGTGTTGTCAAATTTCCGTTATCTAAAGAACTGGATGCGCTATTATGGCGTGGAGAAGATAGACGGACTGTTGGCAGACCTTGGCGTGTCAAGTCATCACTTTGATGATGAGAGCCGCGGCTTTTCGTTTCGTTTCGACGCACCACTTGATATGCGTATGAATAGAAAAGCGAGACTGTCGGCGGCTGATATCGTAAACACATACGAAGAAAAGCAACTCGCTGATATCTTTTATCTTTATGGCGAGTTAAAGAACGCCCACCGCATAGCATCGGCGATAGTTAAGCAGCGCACTGCAAATGCTATAAACACAACCAAAGATTTCTTGAAAGTTGTAGAGCCATTCTTTCCTCGCGAGCGTGAGAAGAAGGATATGGCAAAACTGTTTCAGGCACTGAGAATAGAGGTTAACCACGAAATGGAGGCACTGAAAGAAATGCTTGCTTCGGCAACAGAGCTGTTAGCTGTTGGCGGCAGACTGTCAGTCATTACCTATCATTCGCTTGAAGACCGCATGGTAAAGAACTTCATTCGTTCGGGCAATGCCGAGGGCAATGTAGAGAAAGACTTCTTTGGCAGGGTAAACGCTCCACTTGCCGCACTCAGCAATAAGATAATCGTTCCGTCGGACGAGGAGATACAGCGCAATCCACGCTCACGAAGCGCTAAACTGAGAATAGCGGAGAAAAGAGAACTGAACTAAAAACGAAATAATAACTTTTGCGATAAACGAGTTTGGATAAAGACGTTGAAAGAATGAATGTTACGGCAGACGCTCAGCAGAACGAGCGCAACCCATTGACGACGAAGGAAGAAACCCCCGCCGCTAATGCTGATGCCGTTAAAGATAATGCTACAAAGGCTGCTACGGACAACGCTTCAGAAAGCGCTAAAGAAAAGGAAGTGCCTACGCTGAAAGAGGTGCTTCGCAACCAGGCAACAGAGGAAGACGTTGTGCCACCCCGTGCCGTCACATTCGGTAAGGTGCTTGGTGGCGATATACTTAATACCAAGGCGGTGCGCAATCAATTATTCTTGATTTTGCTGATAGCGTTCTTCTCAATGCTTTATATCGCTAACCGTTACAGTTGTCAAAAGAATCTTATAGAGATAGACAAGTTGAATAAGGAACTTGATGACGCAAAGCACAGTGCCCTTTCCTCTTCAAGTCAACTGACGGAAAAGAGTCGTGAGAGTCGTGTCTTAGAGATGTTGAAAAACAGTGGCGACAGTATGATACAAATAGCTAACCGCCCACCAAACATCATACAAATAAATGAAGAATAAGAAAGGAAGGATAGCTTATGAGTAAGTTTTCATACAAAGAAGTTTCGCCCAGATATACGCTTTTAGCCGTAGTGTTTATGCTGTTGGCTATTGTTATTGTGGCAAAGGCAGGCTATGTGATGAGCGTTGAGCGCGATTATTGGCTGCAAGTTGCCAGTAGAGTTAAGTTAGATAGCGTTGAAGTAAAGCCTATCCGTGGAAATATTCTCAGTTGTGACGGCGAACTTATGGCAAGTTCACTGCCTGAGTTCAAACTGTTTGTTGACTTTAACGCTATCAGACAGTCCGAGAACGACAGCCTGTTCGACTCAAAGTTAGATTCTATTTGCTTGTGTCTTAATCAGATATTCCCCGAAACAAGTGCTAACCAATTCCGTGAACATTTGCTGGAAGGTCGTCGTGTGCAGAGCCGTCACTGGCCAATAATTAAGAGGCGCGTCGATTACTCTACATATAAAGAGGTGAAAGGTTTGCCCATCTTTAACCTCGTTTCTTATAAGGGCGGCTTTCATGTTGAAGAGTTTAACGCTCGCCAGCACCCATACGGCTCGTTGGCAGGCAGAACCGTGGGCGATATGTTTGGTGGAAAAGACACCGCCCGCTGTGGACTTGAACTCTCTTACGACTCCATACTGCGAGGCAAGAATGGTATCGTGCACCGCCGTAAGGTGCTGAACAAATACCTCAGTCTTACTGACGTGGCTCCGGAGAAC
>CAZPNJ010000076.1:0-3919 GCA_964587765.1 uncultured Prevotella sp. | reverse complement strand
ATTGTCACCACTATCGATGTTGGTATGCAGGATTTGGCTGAGCGCTCTCTTATAAAAGAGTTGGAGCTGATAAACGGTAACGTTGGCGTGGCAATCGTAATGGAGGTTAAGACCGGCGACATAAAAGCCATTGTTAACATGGAGAAGTGCGAAGGCGATAAATATCGCGAGATACACAACCATGCCGTCAGCGACCTGCTTGAGCCAGGCTCTGTGTTTAAGCCGTTGTCTATAATGATATGCCTTGACCAAGGTAAGTGCGATACCAACAAGATTGTTGAAACAGGCGGTGGTGTTTGGCCCATGTACGGTCGCCAGATGAAAGACCACAACTGGCGCCGTGGCGGCTATGGCACCATGAATTTGCCAAAGACTCTGAAAGTCAGCTCTAACAGTGGCGTCAGCCGTATTGTTGACCAGTATTACCATAACTGCCCTGAGAAATTCGTTGATGCCGTGTATCGCACGGGCATAACCGACGATTTGGAGATACCTCTTGTAGGCTCTTCGCCAGCACGCATACGTCGCCCGAAGAAGAACAAACGTGGACAGTGGCTCAACTGGAGCAATACCGCTTTGCCGTGGATGAGTATCGGCTATGAAACGCAGATACCGCCAATATCAACCCTGACCTTTTATAACGCCATAGCTAATGGCGGCAAGATGATGCGCCCACGCTTCGTAAAGCAAGTAGTAAAGGACGGCGAGGTGCTAATCGACTTCCCACCAGTAGTTATGCGTGAACACATAGCCAAGCCAAACACCATAAAACTAATGCAGGAAATGCTTGAAAAGGTTGTAAGCGAAGGTCTTGGCAAGAAAGCAGGCTCACCCTCGTTTAAGGTTGCGGGAAAGACAGGTACGGCGCAGATTTCGCAAGGTGTTGGTGGCTATAAGTCGGGAACGGTTCATTACTTGCTCTCATTTGCGGGCTTCTTCCCTGCCGACAACCCACGCTACAGTTGTATCGTGTGTATTCAGAAGAGCGGACTTCCTGCATCGGGTGGCGGCATGAGTGGCGTCGTGTTTCACGACATCGCCGAGGGCATTATGGCGCAAAGCCTGAAGATGGACGTCAGCGACGCATACGACTCCGCTTCAATTCTCGTGCCAGATGTGAAGAAGGGCAACTTGCTTGCCGCTGACTATGTGCTGAGCCATCTTAACATACCAACCCTTGGTGGTTGGAACGGCTCTTATGCGCAGGGTAATCCTATCTGGGGCGTGGCTGACATCAGCAACCGCAAGACCGTATCACTGAAGCAGGAAAAGAAATATGGCAACTCTTACATTCCCGACGTAACGGGCATGGGAGCGAGAGACGCCGTTTACGTACTTGAACGCCGAGGCGTGCGCACCGTTATTAAAGGTTGCGGCAAAGTAAAGTCGCAGAGCATCGCCGCCGGCACAAAGATAAACCGCAAGCAGGTTTGCGTATTGACATTAGAATAAGTAAGAAGATTATAAATAACATAATGAAGCTAACAGAACTTTTAAGAGACATTAAGCCTTTGGCTATAGAGGGTAGCCAAGACATTGATATAACGGGAGTGAACATCGACTCTCGACGTATTGAAAAGGGTCACCTCTTCGTAGCGATGAAGGGCACCCAGGTTGACGGTCACAAGTTCATACCCAAGGCCATTGAACTCGGCGCCGTAGCGGTACTTGTTGAAGACATGCCACAAGATGTGCAGTCGGGCGTTACCTACGTTCAGGTTGCGTCAACCGAAGACGCTGTCGGCAAAGTGGCAACCATATTCTACGGCGAGCCTTCAAAGAAGTTGAAGCTTGTCGGCGTAACCGGAACGAATGGCAAGACCACTATCGCCACGTCGCTTTATAATATGTTTCGTGCGTTGGGGCATAAGTGCGGACTGCTCTCTACCGTTTGCAACTATATTGAGGGCGAGGCAGTGCCTGCCGACCACACTACGCCCGACCCTATAGAACTAAACCACTTGCTCAGCCGTATGGTTGACGCCGGCTGCGAGTACGCTTTCATGGAGTGCTCTTCTCATGCCATAGCGCAGAAGCGTATAGGAGGACTGAAGTTTGCAGGCGGTTTGTTTACCAACCTAACCCGTGACCACTTGGATTATCACAAAACTTTTGAGAACTACCGTGACGCGAAGAAAGCCTTCTTTGACGGTTTGCCAAAGGGTGCTTTCGCGATAACCAACGCTGACGACAAGAACGGCATGGTAATGGTGCAGAATACCAAAGCCACCGTAAAGACTTACAGCACCCAGCGCATGGCAGACTTCCGTGCAAAGATTATAGAAATGCACTTTGGCGGAATGTATCTTGAGATTGACGGTCGTGAGGTGGGCGTTCAGTTCATCGGCAAGTTCAACGTAAGCAATCTGCTTGCTGTATATGGTGCGGCTCGTATGCTGGGCAAGAATCAGGAAGAAGTCCTTGTGGCGCTTAGCACGCTAAAGAGTGTAAGCGGTCGTCTTGAGCCAATATATTCTAATGACGGCAAGACTGCCATTGTAGATTATGCCCACACGCCCGACGCCCTTGAGAATGTGCTCAACGCCATTCACGAAGTACTGCAAAAGAAGGGCAAGGTTATAACCGTTTGCGGTGCGGGTGGCAATCGTGATAAAGGCAAGCGCCCACTTATGGCAAAAGAGGCTGTTAAGCAGAGCGACCGTGTCATCATCACTTCAGATAACCCGCGCTTTGAAGAGCCTCAAGACATCATAAACGATATGCTCGCAGGGCTTACCCCTCAGCAGATGAAGAAAGTAGTTTCTATAGTTGACCGCCGCGAGGCCATTCGCACAGCCTGCATGATGGCTGACAAGGGCGACGTTATCCTCATTGCCGGCAAAGGCCATGAAGACTATCAAGAAGTGAAAGGCGTTAAGCACCACTTCGACGACAAGGAAGTAGTGCGTGAAATATTCGCCGCTGATTAAACGGTGCTTAATCGGCGATTAAACAGTGATTAAACACCGATAAGCCAATAGTCAATTATTCATTGTTAATTTATACATTGCTATGTTATACTATCTATTTAGATTCTTAGAGCAATACGGCATCTCAGGCTCTCGTTTGTGGGGCTACATCTCTTTCCGTGCCTTATTGGCCATGATTGTAGCACTTGTCATATCGGTTTGGTTTGGCGAGCGCTTTATAAAGTTCCTGAAGAAAAAGCAAATCACCGAAACGCAGCGCGACTCAAAGATCGACCCGTTCGGCGTAAACAAGATAGGCGTGCCCAGTATGGGCGGCGTCATAATCATCGTTGCCATACTCGTGCCAGTGCTTCTGCTTGGTCGCTTGCGCAATATTTATCTGTTGCTGATGATTGTCACAACGGTGTGGTTGGGCTTCCTCGGCGGTATGGACGACTTCATTAAGATATTCCGTCGCAACAAAGAGGGACTTAAAGGCAAATATAAGATAGTCGGTCAGGTGAGCATCGGACTTATCGTCGGACTTACGTTGTGGGCGTCGCCCGACGTGAGGATGAACGAGAACCTTGCCATTGAGCGCCAGAATCAAGAAGTTGTGGTAAAGCACCGCAGTGAGGCGCGCAAGTCGTTGAAGACTACCATACCTTTCGTAAAAGGTCATAACCTTGACTATTCCCATGTGACAAGCATCTTTGGCGACAATCGCGTGGCTGCCGGTTGGATATTCTTTGTGTTCGTAACCATATTCATCGTCACCGCTGTCAGCAACGGCGCAAACCTCAATGACGGCATGGATGGTATGGCTGCCGGCAACTCTGCCATAGTGGGCGTAGCGCTCGGCATATTGGCATACGTCAGTTCGCATATAAACTTTGCGGCTTACCTTAATATAATGTATATACCCGGGTCAGAGGAACTGGTAGTATTCTTCTGCGCATTCATCGGTGCTCTGATAGGCTTCCTCTGGTACAATGCTTACCCTGCCCAAG
>CAZPNJ010000075.1:0-8275 GCA_964587765.1 uncultured Prevotella sp. | reverse complement strand
CGGTTCTGACAACAAGCTCGCTCAGCTTTAATAAAAGGGAACATTATATTTCTCATTTCAATAGTCACTCTTACGGGTGGCACAATAAGAGGTGCATTTGCCATAATGCACCTCTTTTTTGTTTGTATATGTCTAAGCTATATTTCTACAGGCTCTTATATAGTCCGTGCAGATTGCAGTATTCGCGAGCGAATACGTCAGTTGCTTTTGTCATGAACTCGGCAACAGGTTTCTCGCCTGGTTTCAGATAGTGGCGCATAATGTCTTCGCCAGCTATCAGTTCAATCCATTCAATGTGGTGCTCTTCCAGCATAGGATGCTCTACGCTGCCCACAGTTACACGATAGCCACCCTCAATCTTCTCTATTACAGGCACATGCTTTTCCTTTGCACCGTCTTGAGAGTTCTCTTTCATCAACTTCATTGGCTCGCCACAACAAACGGGTACGCCGTTAGAGGCGTGCAATACTTGTACTATGCTGCCACAGATGGCGCAACGATAAACTTGATTCTTTTCTGTCATAATGCTATTGTATTTAAGTTTTACTTCACCAGCGTAAAGTCAAGCTGGCGCTTTTCAAGATTTGCTCCTGCTACTTTTATGCGTAAGGCGTCGCCAAGTTGATATTTATGATGACGACGGCGACCTATCAATATATAGTTGCGCTCATCAAACTCATAGTAGTCATCGTCAAGGTCGCGCATAGGCACCATTCCTTCGCAGTGGTTTTCGTCTATCTCGCAATAGATGCCATAAGAGGTTATGCCGCTAATGTGTGCGTCAAACTCTTCGCCCACCTTGTCGCCCATAAACTCTACCATTTTGTATTTTATTGATTCACGCTCAGCGTTCATTGCCACTTGTTCCATTTCACTGCAATGTTCGCACTGTTCCTCCACCGCCTTTTCATTGGCAGAACGACCACCCTGTGCGTAATGTGTGAGCAGACGGTGAACCATTGTATCGGGATAACGGCGTATTGGCGATGTAAAATGCGTGTAATAATCAAATGCCAATCCGAAGTGTCCGATGTTATGAACTGAATATTTAGCTTTCATCATCGAGCGCAACGCTACGCTTTGAATAGCCTTTTGCGCACGCTCGCCCTCGCAGTCTTCCATAAGTCGGTTTAGCGCACGAGCAGTTTCGCCCTTAGTGCTGGTTGATTTCAGTTTATATCCAAAGCGAACTACAAACTGTCGCAGAGTCTCCAACTTCTCCGGGTCTGGGTTGTCGTGAATACGATAAGGCAGAGTCTTTGATTTTTGTCCTTTCTTTACCTTGCCCACGCTTTCCGCTACTGTTCTGTTAGCCAACAACATGAACTCTTCAACCAGTTTGTTTGCGTCTTTTGACACCTTAAAGTAGCAGCGTGTTGGTTTGCCATGCTCATCTATATCAAAGTGCAATTCCTCGCTGTCAAACTTTACCGACCCGTTCTTAAACCTTTTCTCGCGCAACTTCTTTGCCAGTCGGTCAAGCATTATCAGTTGGTCAGCGTTCTCGCCAATATATCCCGTCATTGGAGCTGGTGGCGCAGGCTGTCCTGTACTGTCTTTCACGCCATTGTCTTCAAGTATTTTCTGTACCTCTTCGTAGGCATAGCGTCTGTTACTTTTTATTATGGTGTGAACTATGCGCGAACTCTTTACTTCTGCCTCTTCGGTCATTTCAAAGATGACGCTATAGGTTAGTTTTTCCTCATCGGGTCGAAGCGAACAAACAAAATTGCACAGATGTTCAGGCAACATAGGTATGGTTCTGTCAACAAGATAGATACTTGTGGCACGCTTTTGCGCCTCCTTATCAATAACAGAGCCTGGGGTGACGTAGTGCGAAACGTCAGCTATATGTACACCAACCTGTAACAGTCCGTTCTCTAAACGCTGTATTGACAATGCGTCGTCAAAGTCTTTTGCATCGTGTGGGTCTATAGTGCAGGTGAAAACGTCGCGGAAGTCTTCTCGTTCCTTTTCGTCCTCAGGCGTTATCTCGCCAGTTATTTTGTTGGCGGCGTCTTCCACACGCTTCGGGTAAGAGTAGGGCAGGTCGTATTTCACCAATATGGTGTTCATTTCTACGTCGTTGTCGCCCGTTTGTCCAAGCACGTCAACCACTTCGCCAATGATGTTTTTCTGCTCAGCCGAGGGCCACGATGTTACTCTTACCACAGCCTTATCATCGGTTTTGCCGCCTTTAAGTTTGTCTTTCGGAATAATTATGTCTTGCACAAATGTATTGTTCAGCGTAACCAGAAACGCAATGTCTTTTCTTACGCTTAGTCTGCCCACGAATGTGTCGCGTGAGTGAGAAAGTATTTCTACGACCTGTGCTTCCTTAATATGGTTTTTGCGGCGCGCCAGCAACTGCACTTTCACGCGGTCGCCTGAGAGGGCGAACATAGAGTTGCGCTCTGCCACGAATATAGGTTGCGCTCCACCATCGGGTATAAACGAGTTCTTGCCGTTAGGTTTACGTATGAACGTGCCCTCTTGCACCTGGGACCCAACGTTAAGGCAATAAGAATTGTCTGACATCTTCTTCAAGAAATCGTCCCACGCCATATCTTCCATAACATCTATGGCAAGCATCTTCAGTGGGTGCGTGTCAAGTTTCAACGTGCGAAAAATCTCTTTGAATGAAAAAGTCTTGTCTGGGTGCTGCTGAAAGAATTCTTCAAGTTTTTCTATCAACTGCTTTTTTGTCATGCGTTTTCCGCCTTTACGTCCTTTTGCCATAGTTGAAAGTTTTAGTCTGTTTTTGCAAATGTAGTAAATAAATTCTTTGAGTGTACTGCAATTGCACTGTATTTTGATTTTTTACCAATCAATAGGTGTCTTCCCCTGCGACTGAAGATAAGCGTTGCAGCGCGAGAAATGGTGATTGCCAAACCAGCCGCCACGGTTTGCTGACAGTGGTGAAGGGTGAACCGATTCCAGCACAAAATGTTTCTTTTGGTCTATAAGCGCTTTTTTGCTTCGGGCATATCCGCCCCATAGCATAAACACCAGCCCCTCACGTTCTCTGCTTAGTGCAGCTATGGCAGCGTCGGTAAATGTTTCCCAACCTTTGCGTTGGTGGCTGCCAGCTTGGTGCGCCCTTACGGTAAGTGTGGCGTTAAGCAATAATACACCCTGCTTTGCCCATCGTGTCAGATTGCCCGTTTGCGGAATATCCTTGCCAAGATCCATCTGTATCTCCTTAAAGATGTTTTGAAGCGATGGCGGAAACATTACTCCGTCTTGAACAGAGAAACTCAGTCCATGTGCCTGTCCTATTTCGTGGTAAGGGTCTTGCCCTATAATTATAACTTTTACATCGTCAAACGGACATAAATTAAAAGCGTTGAAAATTAATGCACCTGGTGGGTAACAAGTAGTTTGCCTGTATTCTTGCTTGACAAAGGTTGTAAGGTCCATGAAATATTGTTTCTCAAATTCACTGCCTAACCGTTGTTTCCAACTCTGTTCTATTTTTACGTCCATTCCTTATTTATATAGTCTTATTATTAATAAATTCCTTTTGTTTATTTATTGTCTTTCACAAAGATAGAAGAGATGTATGCAGTAAATAAACTAAACATGCCAATACCTCCTATCATCAATATGCAACCAATAATTCTGCCTTCCAATGTTACGGGATATCTATCTCCATACCCGACAGTTGTTATTGTTTCAAATGTCCACCATAAGGCGTCGTCAGCCGTTTTTATGTTTGAGCCAGGCACGTCTTCAACAAGCAATATTGATATTGCTGAGAATATCATCAGCAATAACGTTACGATTGTTGCAGATTGCATTGTGCCTTTAATTTTGCTTTTGAAAACATACTTCATTAGTATTGTCGTTGATTTGAAGGCCCTTAATATTCTCAACAGTCTGATAAGTCTGAACAGCCTTCCCACTCTAAAGGTTTCAAGCGTGGGTATGGACGATATTAAATCTATCCAGCCCCACTTCATATAATTTAATTTGTTTTCTGCCTGATACAGATTTCTGACAAAATCAACAATGAAAAATATACATATACAGTTATCAATTATGTCTAAAAGTCTTTCTGTTTCTGGTGGCAACTGAAAGAATACAGACACTGTTAACGCTACAAGAACATATACGGATAAAATAATTATCAATATATCAAAAAACGATATTTTATTTTCTGTTTTTGTGTCCATACTCCATGTATTTGTAGTGTTTATTTGCAAAATTAGAGAAAAGTTTAAGTATTTACCAAATAAAACATTAAAAAGTTAGCCATGCCTGATGATGGGGTAAACAAAAAAAGGACCTCCTACAAGAAAGGAAGTCCTTAATTACATATATATTATATGTGTGGTTTACTTCTTCTTTGAAGAACCTACTGGGCGAAGAGTTACAGGCTTTAGTGTAACTTCCTTGCGCTTTTCAACGGTGTTGCCGCCCTTTGTTTCCTCTTTCTTCTCGTCTTTTTCGCTCTTCTTTACAGAAAGGAGTTCAACTTTGAAGATGAGTGCGCTGTAAGGCTTAATCTTACCAGCTTGACGGTTGCCGTATGCGAGGTCTTCAGGAATGTAAAGCTCCCATGTGCTGCCTACAGGCATCATTGTGAGTGCTTCTGTCCAACCCTTGATAACTTGGTCGCAACGGAATGTCGCTGTTTGTGGGTTGCGCTCGTATGAACTGTCAAAGATAGTTCCGTCTATCATCTTGCCTTCATACTTAACCTCTACCTCATCGGTTTTGGTTGGCTTTTCGCCCTTACCCATCTTTATGACCTTGTATTGCAGTCCGCTGGCAGTGGTCTGTACGCCCTTCTTCTTTTGGTTTGCAGCTAGCCAAGCGTCTTGTTCTGCCTTGTAAGCATCGTTCTTTGCTTTTACCAAAGAGTCTGCAGTAGTTTGGAATATCTTCTGTGCCTCTTGTGGAGTAAACATTGAAGCGTCGCCCAGCAGTCCTGCAATAAAGCCTTTGTGGAAAAGGTCTGTATTGATTGAGTCTGGTGTATCCTCAAGCGCGCTCTTCATTGAAGGAAGTATGCGGTTAAGTGACATGTCGCCAATGGTCAGGCCTGTGTTAAATGCCTTAGCATTAGCATCGTTAGCTGACTTTATTGCGCTCATATAACCTTCAGCCACAGCCTTCAGCATAACGTCGGTGGTGTCAATACCATATTGCTGCTTCAGGAAAGGCAGCAAACCTTGTGTTGCAGCCACGCCGGCAGCATAACTGATAGAGTCGCGCTCAGAGGCGAACTGACCAGTTTGCGCCACTGCCTTTGGCTGAGCGCTTTCTTGATTCTTCTTTTTCTTGTCTTGCGCAGGAGCGGCACAAACCGCTGCACTCATTATTGCAGCAAGAGCAATGGTTAATGTCTTTTTCATATCGTCTCCTTTTAAAGTTTTGTTATTTTACTTCCAGTACCTCGATGGTGAAGATAAGAGCTGAGTAAGGCTTAATCTGAGGTCCTGCCTCGTGTGCGCCGTATGCTCTCTCTTGTGGAATGTAAACTTCCCATGTGCTACCAGCAGGCATGTTTGTAAGAGCGTCTGTGAAGCCAGGTATCAACTGATTAGCGCGCAGTGAAACAGGCTCTTTGCTCTTGTCGAAAGTCTTGCCGTCGATGGTCTTGCCTTCATAGTTGAGTTTTACCATTGAAGTGTCAGCGGCAACCTTGCCTTCGCCCTTCTTAATAACCTTGTAAAGAACGCCTGAAGGAAGTGCTACTACGCCAGCTTCAGCCTTCTTTGCAGCCATGAATTTCTCACAAGCGGTCTTGTTTGCGCCATACTGCT
Source organism: uncultured Prevotella sp. (assembly GCA_964587765.1). Classification (GTDB taxonomy): domain Bacteria; phylum Bacteroidota; class Bacteroidia; order Bacteroidales; family Bacteroidaceae; genus Prevotella. The sequence continues at coordinate 2,504 of CAZPNJ010000075.1, read as the reverse complement.
TCATGTTGGTCTCTGCCTTAATCTGTTCTACAAGGCGCTGTGCTGTCTGAGCAGCCTGGTCCATAGTCATCTTGCCACCCTTGCCGGTTGTTCCGCTAATGAAACCAGCGAGCAGGTTCTTCATAGAAATGTGCTGTGTAGAGTCAGCTCCAAACACTTCACGCTCTATGCCTTTTACCATCTGTGTGCCAATCTGCTGACCTATCTGAATACCTGCGTAATATGCAGCCTTCTTCTTGTCATCGCCAGCCTGAGCACCGTCGATAAGACCCTTTACAAACTCATCGATATAAGCTGTGTCAACGCCTACACGGTTTACCAAATAGTCTTTCAGACCCTGAGTCTGCGACATACCGATAGCGTAGCTCATTGAGTCAACTCTGTTGTCTAATTCTGCTTTTGGTGTAGAGTTGCCGCAAGAAGAGAGGGCAACTACTGCTGTAGCAACTGCTGCTACTAATGTTAGTTTTTTCATTGTTTTGTTATCTTATTTATGTTTTTTGTTATTCGTTTTACTGCACTTCTATAAGTTCTACGTCGAAAATCAGGGTTGAGAATGGAGGAATGCTCTGCCCTGCGCCACGCTCACCATAACCTAAGTTAAATGGTATGAAGAAGCGATACTTTGCGCCTTCTTTCATCAGTTGCAATCCCTCTGTCCAGCCTGCGATAACGCCGTTGAGTGGGAATACGGCAGGCTCTCCACGCTGAATGCTGCTGTCAAACATCGTCCCGTCAACAAGCATTCCCTCGTAGTGGCATTTTACCTTGTCGGTAGCCTTTGGGCTCTTGCCGTTACCTTCTTTCAACACTTGATACTGAAGACCTGAAGGCAATGTTATAACGCCTTCCTTCTTTGCGTTTTCAGCAAGGTATTTCTCGCCAGCCTCTTTTGCAACCTTATATTTCTCAGCGGCTGCTGCGCGCTGCTGCTCTTCCTGTTTCTTAAAGAATTCCTGTACCAAAGCTTGAGCGGTTGCATCGTCAATCTGTGGCTTGCGATTCGCCAATATGTCCTTTATTGCCTGAGCAAAATCATCAATGTTTAGTGTATCTGCCCCCATATCGTGGAGCTGGCGGCCTATGCCAATGCCAAGAGCGTAACTAACGTTGTCCATACTTTTATATAAATATTATTTTGTTAAGGTGCAAAGATACTGTTTTTTATCGATAAGCATTGCCGATTGAATAAAAATATATATTTTTGGGGGAATTTAATAACATTCTAAACTTTTTGATGTCTTATGAAGAAGATTGTTTTTTTAACGGGTGCGGGAATGTCTGTGGAGAGTGGTTTCAAAACATTCCGTGGCAACGATGGACTATGGGAAAACTATCCCGTAGAACAAATTGCCTCTCACGAAGGGTGGCTAAGCAACCCTACGCTTGTTACCGAGTTTTACAACAAAATGCGTAAGAAACTGTTTACGGCACAACCCAACGAGGGGCACAAACTTATAAAACAACTTGAGCAACAATACGATGTAACCGTTGTCACACAAAACGTTGACGACCTGCACGAGCGTGCCGGCTCTTCAAAGGTTATACATCTGCATGGCGAGTTGGCAAAGGTTTGTTCATCTGACTCTCCTTACGATGAGCGCTATGTTCAGACGCTAACAGCCGACAACTGCGAAGTTGCTCCTGGCACAAAAGCTGACGATGGCTCGTTGCTCCGCCCATTTATTGTGTTTTTTGGCGAGTCAGTGCCAATGATGGAGCCAGCAATCGAAGAAGCACAAAAGGCCGACGTCTTTGTTGTTATAGGCACATCATTAAATGTATATCCGGCGGCAGGACTGTTAGGATTCGCTCCCGCCGATTGCCCTATTTTTTTAATCGACCCCAACCCTGTCAGCGCCTCTTATGCCGGCATTACCCACATTCAGAAAGGCGCCAGCGAGGGTATGAAGCAACTGATTGAGTTACTTAAATAACATGTTTTCGTCGAACTCACGTTAACATAAGAACTATATTCTATCCCCATTTTTCTTCCATTGGTATAAGATATTTGGGGTATATAGGATTGGCATATGCATGTTACACGTTTATTGATTGTATGCAAAATTAAAAAAATAAAATGAAAAAGATTTCAAAAGATAAATTTTATCAAAGGATAAGTGATATACTATACTTAACTGCCTTAATTTTTTCTTTGCTTGCACATATTGTTTGTGATTCACGTATTTATATCGTGGCATACGCATTATCGTTCATAGCTTTAGGCTGTTCTATAAACAGTTTACGTTTGTATAGAAAAAATAGAAGTAAAATAGAATTTGAGACAAAAGCAAACGTTGTGTTAGGAATTTTATGCGTTTTACTTTGTTTATATAAAATATCAACCAACTTATAGACTTATTTGAGCTGAAAAGAGCCTCCATTTGTTAATTTTCAAGGCAGTTTTGCATAATTATGCGGTCGAAAAGTTAATTTTGGAATAAATATGCGCTGCGAGAGTGCCAATGAAATGAACCAACCACTTGTTTGCTCGCAAAATCGCC
>CAZPNJ010000074.1:6557-8293 GCA_964587765.1 uncultured Prevotella sp. | reverse complement strand
CCCAGAAGCGTTTCTCGTCAAGTACGGTGTGGATAGAGCACCACTTCTCATCTGCCAATGGAATGACCGTAGGGCTCTTAATGCCAGGCAAAACGGCAGTGATGTCCTTAACGCGCTCTATTGGGGCGTTCATCATGACGTACTTCTTGTCTTGGGCAGAGCGCACAGCCTCGAAACGGAACAACATCTCGTTGAGTATCTGGTGCTTCTCGTCGTCCATCTTCCAGCCACCGATAAGCACTGCCTCGCTCTGAATGACAGTCTGCACCTCGCGCAGATTGTTGCTCACGAGCGTAGAGCCTGAAGAAACAATGTCGAAGATGGCGTCGGCCAAGCCAATGCCAGGGCTGATTTCAACAGAGCCCGTGATGACGTGAATGTCGGCATTGATGCCATTCTCGTTCATATATTTACGCAAGATGTAAGGATATGATGTGGCTATCTTCTTGTTGTTAAACCACTGCAGGCCCTGATAGTTAACCTCTTTAGGAATAGCCAGAGAAAGGCGGCACTTGCTAAAGCCGAGACGTGAGATAATCTGCGCGTCTTCGTGTCGCTCCAAGTACTCGTTTTCGCCCACTACGCCAATATCGGCAACGCCATTAGCCACACTCTGCGGAATATCGTCATCGCGCAAGTATAGCACCTCGAGTGGGAAGTTTGAAGACTGTACGAGCAAAGTGCGTTTGCTCGAAGGGATTTTAATGTCGGCCTCGCTGAAGAGGTTCATGGTGTCTTCAAAGAGACGACCTTTCGATTGTACTGCTATTCTTAACATAATGGTTGCAAAGATAGTTATTTTTATGTTCAGATAATAAGAAAAGTGTTACTTTTGTGGCGATATAACAAGCAAACTATTATAAAATTGAAGTTTAATACATATTTATGCTTAAATATATGCCTTATGGCGACAGCTTTTGTTTCGTGCAAAAACAACGAACCGAAAGCCACTACGCCATGGGGCACACCTGTTGAGGAAGTTGAAACCGGCGGCGACACCGAAAGCGCCACCACTGACGGCAGATTCACTCTGAACGACATCATTGATGGCGGAGAGCTGATTATGCTGACTGTGTCAGGGCCTACCACATATTACGACTATCATGGCCATGGCATGGGACTTGAGTATCTGCTTTGCGAGAAGTTTACGCAGAGCATTGGTGTGGGTCTTCGTGTGGAGGTGTGTAAAGACACTACAGAAATGGTGAAGCGACTGCTACAAGGCGAGGGCGACATAATAGCCTACCCCATGAGCATAGCCACAAAAGGGCTGGTTGCGTGTGGCGTAAAGGCAGACTCAACACACACGGGCTGGCTTGTTAGCAGTGCCAATACTGAACTTGCCGACACGCTGCGCCACTGGTTTAAGCCGCAGATGATTGCTGAGATACAGAGGCAAGAGCGCTATCTGCTATCGTCAGCGTCAATCAAGCGACACGTTTACTCGCCTATGCTGAATCGCTCAAAAGGTGTCATATCGCGCTACGATACGTATTTCCGCCGATATGCGCCAATAGCGAGAATGGACTGGCGACTGATGGCTGCGCAGTGCTACCAAGAGTCAACGTTCGACCCGATGGCTCGCTCGTGGGCTGGTGCTTGCGGACTAATGCAGATTATGCCACAGACCGCCGACCACATAGGGCTGCCAAGAGCGGAACTGTTTAACGCAGAGCGCAACATTGAAGCCTCAGCAAGATATATGGCAGAGTTGAGTCGCAGTTTCAGCGATGTAG
>CAZPNJ010000074.1:0-6547 GCA_964587765.1 uncultured Prevotella sp. | reverse complement strand
ATGAGCGCATGAATTTTGTGCTGGCAGCGTATAACGGTGGCTCATACCACGTCAGAGACGCTATGGCGCTGGCTCGCAAACATGGTGGCAACCCACACCGTTGGAGCGACGTAAGCATTTGGATTTTAAGGCTTCAGCAGCCACAGTTCTATAACGATCCTGTGGTAAAGCATGGCTATATGAGAGGCTCTGAAACCGAGGGCTATGTGCGCTCAATACGCGCTCGATACAACACATACAGAGGCGTTGGCGGAGGTGGATTCTCGTCGTCGAGTTTCGCCACGCCAGAGCCTCGCAAATCAAAACATGGCAACAGATTTAAGTAACGGCTAAAAATATAAGAACAGATTTAAGTAGAAGGCAAAGAACATGACTAAGACTATTAAAACCAAGATATTAACCATTATGATTATGCTGTCGGCACAGGCTATGGCATATAAAGCGCAAGCTATGGCAGACAACGGCATAGCGCAATATGTAAACCCGATGATTGGCGCAAAGGGCGTGGGCAGAACATTTCCCGGACCATGTATGCCATTCGGCATGGTAAAGCCAGGGCCCGACTGCGTGACAATGCCAAACTCAGGGTGGGCGCCAATACCAGAGCCAGTGGCAGGCTTTTCGCAAATACACGTCAGTGGCACTGGTGGCGGACAGAAATACGGCAACATACTGATTCAGCCATTTCGTGGTGAGTTGAAAGGCAACAGCCACCCTCAGCGACGTGTAAACGAGCAAACGGCGCTGGGCTACTACTCAACTACCTACGACACTGGCATATTAACCGAGATTACCACCGACGAGCGATGCGCCCTGTATCGCTTTACCAACATAGACAACCTGCTTGTTGACTGCGGATTTTTCCTTGGCGAGAAAACCATGCCCGACACTCGTGAGTCGCAGCAGTTTGTCGGCTCGGAGATAGAAGTCGTTTCAGACCATGAGGTCAGAGGCCACTCTACCATTCGTGGCGGCTGGAACAATGGCAGCGCCTACACTGTTTACTTCTGCTTGGTTTCGGCTGAGCCGTTCAGTGAGAGCAAGACCTTTCGCTCAAAGCGCGACACTATCAGAGAGGACAGCATAGTTTTTGCCAACACAAAATACAGCGACAGCAAGCAGCAGCCCGACATGGGCAACAAGACGGGAGCGCTGCTGAGGTTCAAGTCAAAAAACGTGAACGTAAAGGTTGGCATTTCATTCGTTAGCGCGCTGAAAGCAAAGCAAAACATATCGCCCTACAGCTTTGACGAGCAACTGTTGCGACTGCGCTCGGCATGGGAAAAGATTCTTTCAAGGGTCAGCATAAACCGTGTGGCGAAGAAACACCCCAAACTGAAAGAGCAATTCTACACAGCACTTTACCACACCATGATTATGCCAGTTGACAGAACGGGCGAAAACCCTGCATGGGCAGAGTCGCCATACTACGATGACTACTACGCCATCTGGGACACTTATCGCACCTCTACCCCACTTATCACACTGCTTGAGCCAGAACGTCAGCGCGACATAGTAAACTCGCTGCTGAACATTTACAAGCGCGAGGGCTATATGCCAGACGCTCGAAGTGGCAACTGCAATGGGCGCACCCAAGGCGGAAGCAATGCTGAGGTAGTTATTGCCGACGCCTTTGTGAAAGGGCTAAAAGGCATTGACTATGAACTGGCACTTGAGGCGATGATAAAAGACGCCACCTGTCCTCCGGGCGGAAACGAAGAGAAAGAAGGGCGAGGCGGACTAAGGGAATATCTTACGCTGGGATATATTCCATACGGAATACCTCGCGCTGGCAATCGCACCATTGAATACGCTTACGACGACTATTGCATAGCAACGGTGGCAAAGGGATTGGGCTATAATGAAATCTACCAGAAATACTTAAAGCAATCAGGAAATTGGAAAAACCTTTGGCGCAGCGACTATGAGTTTGACTCGATGCGAGGCTTCATAATGCCAAAAGCCGAGAACGGCGAGTGGCTCGACAGCGTAGTGTGGGGCAAGTCAGAGGTTTATAGCCCAAAGATACTTTATACTCCAACCACAAAGGTTGCGCCATGGTACATTCCTTGGTGGGACACTTTCTTTTACGAGGCTACAGCAGAGGAATATTCGCTGAGCATACCACACGACGTAAGGGGACTTATAGCAGCGTGTGGCGGAAGCGAAGCCTTCAGACAAAGACTTGACCTATTCTTTGAGAAAGGTTACTATAACGTAGGCAACGAGCCGTCTTTCCTTACGCCATGTCTTTACCACTGGATTGGCAGAGCCGACCTCAGTAGCCAGTGCGTAAGCAATATACTGAACAGATACTTCATGTCAACGCCCGACAGTCTGCCAGGCAACGATGACAGCGGAGCAATGTCGGCATGGTTTGCTTTCCACGCTCTTGGCATTTACCCCAACGCTGGGCAGAGCCACTATCTGCTGCACACTCCACTTGTAAACGATTACACCATAGCCCTGCCAAACGGCAATACGCTGAAAGCGAAGGTCAAAGGCAATGGCTCGCACTTTGACGGTGCAACCCTTAACGGCAAAGAACTGAAGGGGGCTTTCATCAGCCACGACCAACTGCTGCAAGGAGGTGAACTGGTGTTTTATGTTTCAACAGCGAAAGAGGCACATACGACTAATTTAAGTGACAAAAATGCTAAAACAGAAATAAAACACACGACTAAATTAAGTGACAAAAACGCCAAAACAGAAAAAACGGTAAGCGACAGCCCCACTGAGCCATTACTTACCGTTTCTCCTAATTTTGTTCTGAACAAGCAGTTTCGCACATGGCCTGTAAAATACGCTTGGCTTGGCGATACACTCATAGTAAACTGCAACAAGGCCGTTTATCACATAAGTCGCAGTGAGGTTGACCATGCCACTGGTTTCTGCTGGCACTCGCCTGCCATTGGCACTATATATAATAATGTAGAGGGTACGTTTGGTTTCATTTCCAACGATGCTTACGAGTCACTGCTCAAATCTGAATTGTTCAAATACAATGGTATCACATGGCGTAAAACCACACAGCAAGGTAATGGAATAACGGTTAAAGCAGACGTTGACCATACGATAATGACAATCAAGGTAATCAACGGTTTACCTATTGTAACATCAATGCAGCGCAACCCATTGGGAATTGACTGGAAACTATAACCTACGCCCAGAAGTTTTTTATACAAAGTCCAAGTTGATTTATACAATCAGCTAGTATTATATGCAACACAATCGCTATTTTCGCTTATATACTCCACCCGAAACGGTTGAACGGTCAATGTCCTCACCCTCTTTCGGGAAAGATGGAATGAAGCGCATTTCGTGTTGTATCTTGCTTTGGCGCTTGCGTATATACTGACTGGGGTTAGAGCTGTCAAACTTTCGTGGATTAGGCAATGTGGCTGCAATAAGTGCGCAGTCGGCACGAGACAACTCTGAGGCTCGCTTGCCAAAGTGGTGCTTAGCCACTGCCTCTGCACCATAAATGCCATTGCCCATTTCTATTGAGTTGAGATAAACCTCCATAATGCGCTGCTTGCTCCAAAGCAGTTCTATAAGCGCAGTGAAATACACCTCAAAGCCCTTGCGAGTCCATGAGCGACCAGGCCACAGAAAAACATTCTTGGCAGTCTGCTGCGATATTGTACTTGCACCATGCACCCGTTTGCCCTTACGATTATTTTTTGCAGCCTTTTCAATGGCATCATAGTCAAAGCCATGATGCAGCAGAAATCTCTGGTCCTCGCTTGCCATGACAGCCACTGGCAGATGTTCCGAAATCTTATCAAGCGAGCGCCACGAATGGTGCCACTCAATGTGTTCGCCACTGCCAATCTGCTCCATGGTGCGTATAACCATAAGAGGCGTAATAAATACTGGAATAAACCTATACGCTATAACAGCAAGGATGGTGGAACTGAAAAACAGTGCCACCACCCATTTTATAATCTTTTTCGCTAATTTCATTATTGTGCCAAAGTACCATTTTTAGCAGCGTTAACCATTGCCTGGCTTGCATACAAGTAAACCTCCACACGACGATTCTGAGCCTTACCTGCTGTAGTTGTGTTGTCTGCAACAGGGTTTTCTTCGCCATAACCCATAGTGCTCTTAATCTGAGAACCAGAAACACCATTCATTGTGAGGAAGTTAGTTACGCTGTTTGCGCGCTTCTGTGAAAGGTCAAGGTTCTTCTGTTGGCTCTGTTCACGAGTACTGTTCTTCCAACCCTGGTTATCTGTATAGCCCTGAATAGCAACCTCACAGTCGGTATTGGTCTTCAATACGCCAGCGAAATCGCTCAAAGACTTTCTTGCAGAAGAACTGAGCGTAGAGCTGCCTGTAGAGAAAAGGATACCACTGTCAAATGTAACCTTAACGGCAGAAAGTCCGTTAGCGTCGGTAACAGTCTCAACCTTAGCATTATCAACCTGCTTAGCCTGTTCAGCAACCTTATCCATGTGCTTGCCAATCATGTTGCCGGCAGCAGTACCAACAACACCACCAATAGCAGCGCCAATAGCTGTTGACTTTGTGTTCTTACCGATGATGTTACCTACAATACCACCTAATACAGCACCACCACCAGCGCCGATAAGTGAGCCTGTTTTCTGGTTAGTACCACAACTTACTACAGTCAAAAGACACATACCAAGTGTCGCAATCTTAAATTTCTTCATATTACAATTATTTTAAGTTTATGTATGTTACATTCACTAATTTTCGGACAAAGATAGTTCTTTTTATGATATAAAGTAAAATAGAAGCTATTTTTTTTGTATTTTTGCACCTCAAAACGAAGAAAACATAAATAAATATACAGATGGCAAAAGAACTGAAAGATTTGACCAAGAGGGCTGACAACTACAGCCAGTGGTACAATGACCTTGTAGTAAAGGCAGGTTTGGCAGAACAGTCTGCTGTGCGCGGATGTATGGTTATCAAGCCTTACGGATACGCTATTTGGGAGAAAATACAAAGCATTATGGACGCTAAGTTTAAGGAAACAGGCATTCAAAACGCTTATTTCCCATTGCTTATACCAAAGTCATTCCTTTCGCGCGAGGCTGAGCACGTTAAGGGCTTTGCTAAAGAGTGTGCCGTTGTGACACACTATCGCCTGAAAGCATCGGAAGATGGCAACAGCGTAGAGGTTGACCCAAAGGCGAAACTTGAAGAAGAACTTATCGTTCGCCCTACTTCAGAGACAATCATCTGGAATACATATAAGAACTGGATTCACTCTTGGCGCGACCTGCCACTATTGTGCAACCAATGGTGCAACGTAATGCGTTGGGAGATGCGCACTCGCCCATTCCTTCGCACATCAGAATTCTTGTGGCAGGAGGGTCACACTGCTCACGCTACACGCGAAGAGGCTGAACAGCGTGCACAGCAGATGCTGAAAGTTTACGCTGACGTGGTTGAAAACTACATGGGCGTACCAGTAGTACAGGGTGTTAAGAGCGAGACAGAGCGTTTCGCAGGCGCACTTGACACCTACACCATTGAGGCAATGATGCAAGACGGAAAGGCTTTGCAGAGTGGTACGAGCCACTTCCTCGGTCAGAACTTCTCTAAGTCATTTGACGTAACATTCATCAACAACAATAACGAGGCTGACTATCCTTGGGCTACATCGTTTGGCGTTTCCACACGTCTTATCGGTGCGCTCATCATGGTTCACAGCGACGACAATGGTCTTGTATTGCCTCCACGCATCGCTCCACTTCAGGTAGTGATTGTGCCTATCGGCAAGGGCGAACAGCAGGCAGAGATAGCAAAGAAGTTTGAGCCTGTAATTGAGGGTCTGAAAGCTTTGGGCATCAGCGTTAAGTATGACGATGCTGATAACAAGCGCCCTGGATTTAAGTTCGCTGACTATGAGCTGAAGGGTGTGCCAGTACGCATCGTTATGGGTGGACGTGACCTTGAGAACAACACTGTTGAGATAATGCGTCGCGACACTCTTGAGAAAGAGACTGTCAGCTTTGACGGACTCGTTGAGCGTGTTAAGAACCTGCTTGACGACATTCAGACAAACGTATTCGAGAAAGCACGCAAATATCGTGACGCTCGCATATATGAGTGCGACAACTATGAAGAGTTTAAGGAGCGCGTAAAGGACGGAGGCTTCTTCCTTTGCCACTGGGACGGCACTGCTGAGACAGAGGCAAAGATTAAGGAAGATACACAGGCCACGATACGTTGCGTGCCATTTGGCGTAGAGCAGACTCCGGGCGTGGATATGGTTAGCGGAAAGCCAGCCACAAAGCGCGTAATCATAGCTCGCTCATACAAATGAATATTATTTATTTTGGACTGGTTAATTAATTTGTTTACCGACACGGAATCGGTAGCTCACATCGCACTACTCTTTTCAGTAGTCATCGCAGCAGGTGTGCTGCTTGGCAAAGTTAAGGTTGGTGGCATCTCGCTTGGCGTGACGTTTGTACTCTTCATGGGTATTCTCGCTGGCCATATAGGATTCACAGCCCCACTGCCAATACTAACGTTTATTCAGGATTTCGGACTAATACTTTTTGTA
>CAZPNJ010000073.1:2063-8338 GCA_964587765.1 uncultured Prevotella sp. | reverse complement strand
TCTTAACACAGTATGGATGCTATTTACAGCTATGCTGGTATTTTGGATGCAGCCTGGTTTTGCTCTTTGCGAGGCAGGATTTACCCGAGGAAAGAACTCCGCTAACATATTATACAAAAATTTTGTTGACTTTATGTTAGGCTCACTCCTATTTTGGTTTATAGGTTTTGGCTTTATGTTTGGCAACAATGGCGAAGGTTTTATAGGAATGCCCAATTGGGGCGACCTGAGTTTCTATAACGGAGAGTTGCCTGTTGAAGGATTTCTGTTTTTCGAAACAGTATTCTGTGCCACAAGTGGAAGTATCGTATCTGGAGCTATGGCAGAGCGAACGAAATTCTCTCGATATGTTATATATTCAGCCATTATTTCGCTACTAATATACCCAATAGAAGGTCACTGGACATGGGGTGGCGGCTGGCTATGCAATGCTGACAATGGAAGTTTCAAGAAGCGTACTTTTGGCGATACTTTTCACGACTTCGCAGGCTCTGCAATAGTCCACTCTGTAGGTGGTGTACTTGCTCTGATAGGCGCAATATTCCTTGGCCCACGCCTTGGCAAATATGACAAGACTGGCAAAAGTAGAGCAATTCCAGGACATAACCTTACGATGGCAGCACTTGGCGTATTCATACTATGGCTTGGATGGTTTGGATTTAACCCGGGGTCACAGTTGGCTGCAGCAGGCAAGGTAAACAGAGTTGCAATATCTCACGTATTGCTTACCACCAATTTAGCCGCAGTAGCTGGTGGAACAGCCACAATGATAATTACATGGATAAAATATGGCAAGCCATCTTTTTCACTGATGCTTAACGGCGTATTGGCAGGTTTGGTGGGCATTACGGCTGGTTGCGACTTAGTTTCTCCATTAGGAGCTTTGATTATTGGAACACTATGTGGTTTGATATTGCCTTTCAGCATTGAATTCATTGACAAAATGCTGCATATAGACGACCCTGTTGGCGCAAGTACCGTTCATGGCATCTGTGGCATACTCGGCACATTGCTTACAGGACTTCTCTCTACAAGTAATGGTGTGTTTTATGGCTTTGGTTGGGGGTTCTTTGGCGCCCAAGCTCTTGGTATTATCTGCATAGACCTATGGGCAGCCGTATGTGGCATAATATTGTTTGGTTGCCTTAAAAAGTTTGGTGGAATACGCGTTGACAAACGAATTGAGGAAGAAGGTCTTGACATTTACGAGCATGGCGAAAGTTGCTATGCTTAACGTTACATATAAGAACTGATTACCATGTGCGGAATTGTAGGTATTTTCAACATTAAAGAACAGTCTCAGACTTTGCGACAACAAGCATTGGATATGAGTAAGAAGATTCGTCATCGTGGTCCTGACTGGAGTGGAATATATTATGGAAAGAACGCTATAATGTGTCACGAACGGTTATCAATCGTTGACCCTGAATCTGGACGTCAGCCTCTATACAGTACTGACCAAAGATTTGTACTTGCCGTTAATGGAGAGATATACAACCACAAAGCCATACGTCAGAAATATGCCAATAAGTATATATTTCAGACAGGCTCTGATTGTGAAGTATTGTTAGCCATGCTTAGTAAAGCTTTATCAAGTGGCGACAAAAAGCTCATGGCTTCGCAATTAAACAAGATAAATGGCATCTTTGCCTTTGCCCTTTACGATGAAAACACTGGCGAATATTTAGTGGCAAGAGATCCTATTGGAGTAATTCCGCTATACATTGGTAAAGACACCAAAGGACGACTCTATGTAGCCTCAGAACTTAAGGCACTTGAAGGCTATTGCGATGACTATGAGCAATTTCTGCCAGGACATTTCTACTATAGCAGAACCGGCAAAATGGTTAGGTATTATAATCGAGACTGGTTTGAGTATGACAATGTGAAAAGCAACCCTGCCAGCTCCACCAACATAAGGAATGCACTTGAGGAAGCTGTAAAACGCCAACTTATGAGCGATGTGCCATACGGCGTATTATTAAGTGGTGGTCTTGACTCTTCAGTAATTAGCGCAATAGCTGAAAGATATGCCACCAAACGCATTGAAGACGATGGACAATCAACTGCCTATTGGCCTCGTCTTCACTCTTTTGCCGTTGGATTGAAAGGTGCGCCAGACTTGGCAAAAGCTCGCCTTGTAGCCGAACATATTGGCACTGTTCATCACGAAATAAACTACACTATTCAGGAGGGATTAGACGCTATTCGCGATGTTATATACTATATAGAAACGTATGACGTCACCACTGTTAGAGCCTCCACCCCAATGTATCTTCTCGCAAGAGTAATAAAGAGCATGGGGATAAAGATGGTGCTTTCAGGCGAAGGAGCTGATGAAATCTTCGGAGGCTATTTATACTTTCACAAAGCACCTTCAGCTAAAGATTTTCACGAGGAAACGGTTAGAAAACTGTCTAAGCTATACATGTACGATTGTTTGAGGGCCAATAAAAGCCTTGCAGCATGGGGTGTAGAAGGTAGAGTTCCTTTCCTTGACAGAGAATTCCTTGACGTAGCCATGCGAACTAATCCTGACGCAAAAATGTGTCATGGCAACGTTATTGAAAAAAAGATTGTTAGAGAAGCTTTTAGCGATATGCTGCCACAAAGCGTGGCATGGCGACAAAAGGAGCAGTTCTCTGATGGTGTGGGCTATAATTGGATTGACACGCTGAAGCAAATTACAGAAAACGCTGTCAGCGATGAGCAGATGAAACATGCCGCCGAACGCTTCCCTATCAATACTCCGCAAAACAAAGAAGAATATTATTACAGACAGATATTTGCAAACCATTTCCCGAGCGATGTTGCTGCACGCAGCGTGCCAAGTGTTCCAAGTGTTGCATGTTCTACAAGCGAAGCATTGGCATGGGACGAAAGTTTCAAATACATTAATGATCCAAGTGGCAGAGCTGTAAAAGATGTTCACCATGGCAATGAAAATAACTGCAAAGCAAGTGGGCTATTTCCATTTCGGAAATAGCCCACTTGCTTAACTAACTCGTGCCGACCATAAATTATGACGTGTCGATGACCATTAGAAAATAATGGTGCATTATGAATTGTTTTATGCAATTTAACACTTAAAACTGTATATGTTAACACAGAAACGTCCGAGTTGAGCAGCTTTATTTGGCTTTCCCCAAAAGTGAAACGCTGTCTAACAAATTGAAATGAGAACATTACTACGAATCCTTAAAGTTTGATACAATGATGAAATTGCAGATATATTAGAGAATAAGTCTGACGTTTTAAGTTCACCATAACATTTTTATAATAATGTGTTGACACACAGTCGTGAGAGTGAAAAAAGACAAATATTTTTGGATAGTTCAATTAAAGCCCGTAAATTTGTGGCTTATAAACAGAGAGAAAACAAGATGATAGAGAACCCCTTTTTCGCTGACCATTACAGCACTCCGCACGAGACCGTGCCGTTTGACAAGATTAAACTCGAACACTTTGAAGAGGCTATAATGGAAGGCATACGCCGCGAAGACGAAGAAATAGATAAACTAATTAACGACCCGGCAGAGCCGACTTTTGACAACACACTTAACAGAATAGACCGCTCTAAAGGCGACCATTACTATGACCTGCCCAAGCACGGCAACGATATATCGCTTAACAAGAAACTGTTTGAGCGCGTGAAATACGTGCACGACCACCATAGAGAGCTTACACCAGAAGAGCAAATGCTGCTTGACGACAGCTACGATGGCTTCGTTCGCTCAGGAGCTTTGCTTGACGAAGAGGGCAAGCAACGACTACGCAAGCTAACGGAAGAGGCAAGTCTGCTGACGCTGAAGTTCTCGCAGAACCTGCTGAAAGAAGACAAAGCCTTCAAACTGAACATAACCGACAAGGCCCAGCTTGACGGACTGCCAGAGACTGCCATTGAGGCAGCCGAAAAGACCGCTAAGGAAGAAGGCAAAGAGGGCTGGTTGTTCACGCTCGACGCCCCATCATACAGTCCGTTCATGACCTACTCTACACAAAGAGAGCTGCGCCGACAGATGTATATGGAGCACATGACCGAAGGCACTAAGCCAAACTCTGAGAACAACCTGGAGATATGCAAGCGATTGGTAAACCTGCGCCGCGAACTGGCTCAGTTGTTAGGCTATGACACCTACGCCGACTACGTGCTAAAGCACCGTATGGCAACCGACACAAAGACCGTCTATAAACTGCTGAACCAGCTGTTAGAGGCATATATGCCGGCTGCCCGCAATGACTTGAAAGCCATTGAGCAGAAGGCCAAAGAGATGGAGGGCGACGACTTTGAACTGATGCCGTGGGACTTCAGTTTCTACTCTCACAAGCTGCAACTTGAGAAGTACAACCTCGACGCCGAGATGCTGCGCCCCTATTTAGAGTTGAAGAACGTAATAAAAGGCGTGTTCTCGCTCGCCGAAAGACTATACGGCATAACCTTTAAAGAGAACAAGGAGATACCAGTTTACCACCCCGACGTAAAGGCATACGAGGTGTATGACCGCGACGGCAAGTACTTAGCCGTATTCTATGCCGACTTCTTCCCACGCAAGGGCAAGCAAGACGGAGCGTGGATGACCGAGTTCCAAGGGCAATGGATTGATGAGCGTGGAGTGAACAACCGCCCACACGTAAGCGTGGTTATGAACTTTACGAAGCCTACCGATACAAAGCCTTCGCTGCTGACGCTGGGCGAGGTGGAGACATTCCTGCACGAGTTTGGACACTCGCTGCACGGCATGTTCGCAAACACACGCTTTGAAGACCTGTCGGGCACAAACGTATGGTGGGACTTCGTGGAACTGCCCTCGCAATTCATGGAGAACTATGCCGTAGAGCGTGACTTCCTGCGCACGTTTGCCTTCCACTATAAGACAGGCGAGCCTATGCCCGATGAACTGATAGACCGCATCATACGCTCAAAGAACTACAACGCCGGCTACTCGTGCATACGCCAAGTAAGTTTCTCGCTGCTTGATATGGCATACTACACACTGAAAGACGAGTTTAAGGACGACATTCTTAGCTTTGAACGCAACGCATGGGCGAAAGCCAGACTAATGCCAGAGCAACCTGGAACGTGTATGACTACACAGTTCTCGCACATAATGGCAGGTGGCTACGCTGCCGGATACTACAGCTATAAATGGGCAGAAGTATTGGAGTGCGACGCCTTCAGCGTATTTAAGAAAGAGGGCATATTCAACCCCAAGACGGCGCAACGCTTCCGCGATGAAGTGCTGTCGAGAGGCGGCACAGAGCACCCCATGACCCTATACAAGCGCTTCCGTGGCGAGGCGCCAACGATTGACGCCATGCTTGAACGTGACGGACTGAAGAAACCGCAAACAAAATAACGACCACACCCCATAAAAACCATAAAAGATATGGAAGACAAGCAACGTAAACTCGACGAGCGCTACCTGCGCATGGCACAGATTTGGGCAGAGAACAGCTACTGCCAGCGCCGACAGGTAGGTGCGTTAGTAGTAAAAGACAAGCGCATAATAAGCGACGGATATAACGGCACACCGTCGGGCTTTGAAAACGTATGTGAAGACGACAACAACGTAACCAAGCCATACGTATTGCACGCCGAGGCTAACGCCATAACCAAACTGGCGCGCAGCCACAACAACAGTGAGGGCGCAACACTGTACGTTACGTCGTCGCCCTGCATAGAATGTTCAAAACTGATAATACAGGCGGGTATAAAGCGAGTCGTATATGGCGAGAAGTATCGCCTCGACGATGGTATAAACCTGCTGAAGCGCGCTGGCATTGAAGTAGTGTTTCTTGAAAAGACAGACGACAAACTATAGCCCGACACGCTGCGCTCACGCAAAAGATTCATTGTAATTACTAATTCTTAATTGTCACAAATGGACAACAAGACAAAGAAGTTAATGCCACTATGGTTGGCACTCTCTGTAATAATAGGTATAATAATAGGCTCGTTCTATGCCAACCACTTCTCAGGCAACCGTCTGAACATAGTATATTCTGGCTCTAACCGCCTGAATAACTTGTTGCACATAGTTAACGACCAGTATGTTGACCCTGTAAACATAGACTCGCTGGTAGAGAAAGCCATACCAACCATATTGGCAGAACTTGACCCACACTCTGTCTATATTCCAGCCAAAGACGCACAGGCAGAGACGGAAACGCTGAAAGGTTCGTTCTCAGGTATCGGCGTTGAGTTTACCATTCGCCAAGACACCATTCACATACAGCGTGTGATAGAGAATGGTCCAGCTGACCACGCCGGCATT
>CAZPNJ010000073.1:0-2053 GCA_964587765.1 uncultured Prevotella sp. | reverse complement strand
CAATATTGTCAGCATAGACGACAAGCCTTTTGTGGGTAAGGTAGTTACTAACAGCGAAGCAATGAAACGCCTTAAAGGTCCTAAAGACTCAAAGGTGAAGATTGGCGTGGTGCGCAATAACAACAGGAAGGTCGTTAAATACATAACCATAACCCGGGGCGAGATACAGACAAAGAGCATCAGTGCCGCATATATGATTGACAACAATACGGGCTATATAAAGATAAAGAACTTTGGCGAGACAACTTATCCAGAACTGCTCATAGGCCTTGCCGAGTTGTCGGAGCAAGGTTTTGAGAACCTTGTTATAGACCTGCGCGACAATACTGGCGGCTACCTGCAAAGCGCAGTGCAAATAGCAAATGAGTTCTTGCCAAAGAACAAGCTGATAGTTTACACCGAGGGCCGTAAGTCGCCACGACAAGAATATCGTAGCGACGGGCATGGCAGCTATCAGGAAATACCTTTAGTGGTGCTGATAAACGAGATTTCGGCTTCTTCTTCTGAGATACTTGCCGGCGCAATGCAAGACAACGACCGCGCCACAATCATAGGTCGCCGCTCATTTGGCAAGGGATTGGTACAACAGCAGATACCTTTCTCTGATGGCTCAATCGTACGTCTTACTATAGCAAGATACTATACCCCTTCAGGGCGCTGCATACAAAAGCCATACTCAAAGGGTGATGGCAGCGACTATGCGCAAGACCTGATTACACGCTACGAAAGCGGCGAATACTTCTCGCAAGACAGCATTCACCACACAGGCCCTGCCTATCACACCGTAGGAGGCAGACCAGTGTATGGCGGTGGCGGCATTACGCCCGACATATTCGTGGCAGAAGACACCACTGACTACACCTCTTATTTTAAGGAGGCATACATGAGCGGTCTTATACTGCAATTTGCATACAACTATACAGACGAGAACCGCTTGAAGCTGAACAACTTCAAGGAGATGATGGCACTGCAAGACTATTTGGTAAGGCAGCACTTGGTAGATAAGTTCGCCACATTTGCCGACAAGAACGGACTGCGCCGTCGCAACCTGATGATAAAGCGCTCGTATAACCTGTTGAACAGAGGCATAAACAGCCGCATCATATACAATATGCTTGACGAGGAAGCACTGACACGCTATATCAACCTTGAAGACAAAGAGGTGAAAACAGCGCTCAACGTATTCAAGAAAGGCGAGGCTTTCCCATTGACCGCCGCCAAGCACGCAAAGAAAGCACAAACCAAACGTAAGAAATAAGGTACGAAGCACAAGCTGGTGCTCAACGTAAAGCATAGAAACGATGGATAAAGCACAACTAAGAGCGGAAATAAAAGAGCGTAAAAAGCAGTTCGACTCTAACGAGCTGTATATGATGTCAATAGAAGTGGTGGGCAGATTGCTTGACGATGACCACTTTTTCACCGCCGAAAACGTATTGCTATATAGCTCGCTGCCCGACGAGGTAGATACAACCGACCTGATTGAGACCTTGATAGAATCAGGCGTAAACGTATATCTGCCCAAGGTTACAAGCGATGAAGATATGGAAATACGCCTATGCAAAAACATGAACGAGCTACAGCCCGGACCTTTCGGCATACTTGAGCCAACAGGTCCGGTCATAAGTGATTTAAGTATCATAGATGTGGCAATCATACCAGGAGTGGCATTCGACCATAAAGGCAACCGTTTAGGCAGAGGCAAGGGCTACTACGACCGTTTGTTAGCAAACAAACAGATGAAAGACGTGTATAAGATTGGAATTTGCTTCGACTTTCAGTTGGTTGACGAGATACCGGTAACAGAGAACGATAAAAAAATGAATTCCGTTATTTAAGCCTAACTATCTGAAAAGCAACGGCTATACGCAACCTTTAGCCGCAGAGCGAAAAGAAAAGTGCAAAAAATACGGCAAAACATTTGCAAGAATAGAAATAAAGCCATACCTTTGCAACCGCATTTCAAAAGAGATGCTCAGGTACTAAGAACTACCGAGTAAGGAAGTTTGGGTGAGTGGCTGAAACCAGCAGTTTGCTAAACTGCCGTGCGCGA
>CAZPNJ010000072.1:0-8355 GCA_964587765.1 uncultured Prevotella sp. | reverse complement strand
TTGGTTCTGGCTATCATTGCAATGACTTCCATAACTAAGAGAAGAATTATGACGGAACATTCAGCCGCACAGATTAAATAGAGAATTATGACTGACCTAAAATTCCTGTGGGAAAACTCAACGAGTGCTAGTTTCTGGGGGTTCGTTTTAGCTATTCTGTTGACAGCTCTGGTTTTCCGCTTATTCAAAGACACCCCAACAGGTTCCAGATATACGGAAGTAAGCACATTCTGG
This sequence comes from uncultured Prevotella sp., assembly GCA_964587765.1. Classification (GTDB taxonomy): domain Bacteria; phylum Bacteroidota; class Bacteroidia; order Bacteroidales; family Bacteroidaceae; genus Prevotella. The sequence goes on along the minus strand of CAZPNJ010000072.1, from coordinate 8,121 downwards.
GGACTACTAATGACAATTATGTTGTCAGTAGAGTTCATTTCATTTATCGGTGCATTTCAAGCAAGGATGGCCGTGGATGATGTTGAAGAGGCTGTGAAAAGCTATGGTGCCAATGCCCTAAACATTATCAATATAGATGATGTGATTGAAAATATGGCACCGAGTTTGAGACGCTACATTAAGACTGAAAACATCAATAAAGATGCAGTCAATGATGTGGTATCTACATACGCAAATAGCATCAGGCAAAGCATTGACAAACAAATGATTAAACTTGGTGTGTTTATACTTTGCACAATGATATTCCTACCGATGTTTATAGTAAAATCAAAGCGTTTCACAGGGTACGAAAAAAATTACTCCGCAAGACGAACTAACTATAGGACATCGAGAAAACACTACTGAATAATACTAATAATTAAAAATTATAGAACATGGCAGAAACAACCAAACTTAAAGCAGCAAACCATATCCTGATAGGATTGGGTGGAACAGGAGGAAAGGTATTGAAGGCGTTCAAGAAACGCTGGTTTCGTGAATTCCCCAGTGAGGCAGCACGCAAAGGAATACGCCCTTATGTGGGTTTTCTCTATGTGGATTCAACGCGGGAAATGATGAACGATGAGCGAGCTGATCCCTCATGGAAAGTGCTTGGTCAGGATGCTACTTTTACGGCTAATGAGTTTGTGAATATCCGACCAATGGGTGGAATTTCTGATTTGATCGACAATATTGATGACTTCCCCAATCTGAGGTATTTGGTAAAGTCTGCAGAACTGATGCGCAATACACTTGGTCGCATTGACACTGCAGCAGGGCAAAAACGCCGTGCATGTCGAATTATGTTTGCTTCTTGTTGTCCTGAATTCATCAGTAAATTAGAGTCAAAATACCGCCAGATGAAAGAAGACGTGACAGGCCTGGCAGAACTGCATATTCATATTTTCACAGGACTTGCAGGTGGTACTGGTTCTGGTTCAATAGTTGATGTTGTAGCCCAGTCTATTAAGGCTTTCCCAGAAGCACAGATTGATGTTCATGCTATGATACCAGAGCGTCAAATCCCAGCCGGCTTCAATGCAGGTCGCTATCATGAAAATGGATATGCTGCCCTTCGTGAGTTGAATGCCCTTAATATTCCGGGAGTTCATGGATATCGTCCTTGCGACGTGATGACTGGTGCTGAACATATCGTATTTCCAAACGAAGACAAAAAAGCACAGTTTGGTCTGATGCTTTACTCTAATGAGAACAGCAAGGGCTACGAGGTAAATTCTACCAAAGTACTTCCAGAGCTTTTAGCTGATACATTATTCTATCGAATATTCCTTCCTGACAATGAAAGTACCAGAGAGTTCTTCCGTGCATGGAGTTGCGAAAACTGCGATGACTTCCAGATAGAATATGATACACGACAAGGTCATGAAATAGATCCAGCCCGTACCAAGTTTATCAATACATTTGGTGTTAAGCGTATCGTTTATCCAGAGATACGAATCATGGAGCACATCTCTTATACTCTAAGCAAGAGTATCATCTGGCAGATGCGCTATAATAATTTCAACGAAGAAGATATGGGCTTTGTTGGCGAACCATCTAAACGTAATTACGACGAGTTGCTTGACAAGAGCGGTTTCGTAAAAACGTGGAAACTGGATGAGCGCCATCTCATGCTGGAAGAAAAGATAGTTGAAACGGAAGAAAGTTTTGAAGATTTTGATAATTTCTGGAAGGAGAAGACCCAATTCTACAATCACGACGATGCTTGCCGATTTTCCCCTCAGCCTTTAGACTACCTTGATGGATATTGCTCAGAACAGTTCAATACCGACTTTAGAAGGGGTAAGGGTGTTGCCGCTTATTTTAGCAGTAAGTCATCAGTTGATACTCTGAAGTTGCAAGCTGGTGCCATCATTGACGCCATAGAGCAGAATCTCTTTTCTGCATGGGCTGACGGAACTTATTCAATGTATGACCTTGCTGGTATATGCGACAGTATTATTAAATATATAGGTTCACAGCAACGAAAAATAGATCAGGACATCATTGCATATAATGATACTATTGACAGCTGTAATAAGACTCGTGAGGCTTTAAAGTCTGAATATGACGGAGCAGGTCTTGTGACACGTTTTGTCGGATTGTTGGGCGGTCGAGCCAAACCTGAGATTTATGGTGACTATCAATTGGAGACAAAAGACCTGTATCTGGCAATGACTCGTAAGGCATCAAAGGAATTTGAACGAAAATTACTGAATAAGTTGCAGGAGGCTTTCGATGATTTCAGTGCCGAAATAAGCGAGTTTATCAGCAAACTCGTCGTTTGCCAAGATAAGCTTGAATCAGAGATTGTTGCTCGCAAAATGGATAACGTGGCTCCTAACTTGCAAGACATGATTATCGAGATTCGTGAGCCTATGAAGATTACGAACTTCGAGCATAAGCTTCAGACCGACCTCAGTAAAATGCGATCACTCGCAAGTAAAGTTCGCGAGACCCTCACTGGAGGGCGCAAGTTTGTGCATTTCCGTGATATGGCTAACGGTATGGACGAAAACAGCCTAATTGAAATAGCAGACGAGAAACTCATGCCTATGGTGATAGACTGGCATAATAGCGATGAGACCTATAGTCGTGATAAGATTATAGGCATGAACGTCATTGAACAGCTACAAAAATTCTTCGAGAATTATCCTCAATTCAATTTGAAGACATTTGCAAGAGATGTTATTGACCAAAGTGGAGTGTTCCTGAAGTTGAATGAAAAAGAGTTCAAGAGGAACATGACCAATACTGATGGACCAGTTCAAGGACGTACTATCAATAAAGAATTCCTATTGATAAGCATGCCAGAATGTGACGATACCGCAAAACTAAAGCAGTTCAGGGAAGATCTCAAAACTGCATTCACGGAGAATGTGGAGAATCCTGATTTCCTGAAGTTTGATCATGAGGGAAGCAAGGATAATGAGATTTCTATTGTAAGAATAGTCAGCTGCTTTCCCATACGCTGTTTAGATTGGTTGCCCGTCTACAAAGAAAAGTATGACATCATGGTTAATGCACAAAACGAAATGACACGCAGACAGAACCGTATTCTTCTGCATAGTGAGGGAGATGGTTCCGAACTTCCACCGCTTGAAGGCGAAGGCGACGGTCCTAAAGGCAGTCAACTGATTCCCTATCTGCTCATTGATGCTGCTCTTGAGAAATCTCTCAGATGGGGCATTGACAAACGTGAGGAAGAAGGCTGGTGCAGTGCTGTGGTAGACTTCCTTGGAAATGCAGAGTTGGAACTGATATCTTCTAAATTCACAGAGATTATGCTGAGTGAGAAGTTTACTCCAGAATTGAAGAATCAGATTATTGACGAGGTAGATAAGTTTTTGAATGACGTAGACCTGACACAGAGTATGCGGAAGAACACGTCAGACAGAGTGCTGGAATTGGTGAAGAACCGTGTTGTAAAAGAAACAGGGGTCGGTACATCTTTATATAAAGAGTATCTGGCAGCCACAGAGCAAGCTGTTAAGTTAATAACCAAAAAACAATAATACTATTATGGCTAATAAAGTAAAATTCAGATATGGTATTTGCCAGAATTCACACGTAGAAGAAACAGGTAAGCCATGCCCCCTTTGCCAATCAAAAGAGGTGCAAAGGGTAATTGCAACCAAGGAACTTATTTGTAGCGAGTGTAAGGGGAAACTGAAGGAAATACCACGCCCCAAAACTTTTTGGGAGAAATATGGGACTCTAATCATTGCAGCTGTTGTTCTACTTATCATTGGCGGCGGTGTAGCTTGTTATACTCTTGTTGGCAGTTCGGATGAGCCAACGGGTATAAAACTTGAAAAAAAGGAAAAGGCGACAGTTAAAGATGGTGATACTCTGCCACCCCCACCAAAACAAGTATTAGTCAAGCAACTGAGTATTGATGGTGGTGACTTCAGCATTAAAATCGGTGAAAGCAAACAGTTAACATTCGTGGTTGACCCAGAGAAACATGATGAACTTCTGAGTTGGACTTCTGACAATGAGGCTGTTGCTACTGTTGACAACACTGGTAAAGTTTCAGCCATCAAGAAAGGAACAGCCACTATCAAGGTTGCAGCAGACAAGTCTGGCACTAATGCCACTGTGAAGGTGACAGTGAAACCAGAAGAAAAACCTGAGCCCATCGGGATTTTACGTTACGGAAAGTACTCTGGTGGCTTGAAGAATGGTCAGCCTGACGGTACTGGTAAGTTGACATTCACTAAGGCTTATCAGTTGAATGCCCAATATACCGCTCAGCCTGGTGAGTACATTCAAGGAATCTTTGAGAATGGTAAGCCAACATTCGTCACTTATTATCAGAAAGACGGTACAGTAACTAAGATTAAACTGCGTTGATGTTAAGAAGAGGTATCATATTGATGGCGGTAGCCACATGCTGCATCGGCATGCGGGCTACCTCCTTTGATACCCAACGGTTAGAGCGGCTGGCTGGCTATCTGAGCTTGCAGAAGTTGGATACGCTGCCTGTCGGTGTGACCAATACCTATTATTATAAGCAACATCCATTGACTATTCGCAAGAACCAATGGGGTGAGATAGAGCACATTGGACTTCAGCTTTTCCCACTGTCTTTTAGACAGCAGATGCCTCTGCCTATTTACGATTTTTTGGAGCGATACCTATTGGCTCGGATGGCTACGCCTGCCAATACAGAAGATGCTACGAGAATGCAGTGGGACAAAGTGCATTTCACGATAGGCAACGCAACAACTGCCTTGAAGTTGGACACGACAGCTGTGTTTAGCAATGAATATGTTGATTTGCACGTCTATCGTGTTTCATGGTCGGTCAATGGCAGTAAAATGCTTGAACTATCGTTTACCATGAACGTCCAGATGCTAATGGGTTGTGATGCTGTTGAGTTGGAAGATCGGTTTATCCGTCATCTTGGGCGATATCAGACACGTCCTGTTGGTGAACCTGCATTGAATGGATTCCCTCAAGATGGCACTGAATTTACGAAGGCCGACAGTTACTACATGAGTCCGATGGTGCGTAACGACATCTACTACACTCGCAAGACCAAGAAGAAAACTTGGCGGTTGGTTGATGACATAGCACGTCCTACAAAGACTATCAACAACTGGATGGTGGCAGCGGATAGTAAAAACGGACTGCCACTACAGTTGACCATCGACAAATATGGATACCTGCTTGACACGCTACAGACCACCTATCGTGCCTGGCAACAGCTCTGCATGGATGAGGGCTGTCTGCCGTATTACGGATTAAAGGCGAAAAGCGATAACGTATATGAAGGCTCTGTATTTATGGTTAACAAGAAGGGTGGATACCTACATCTGCTAAGCATCAACATTCCTGAGCGAGCATTGCAAGACAGGGAGAAGGTTGTCTGTACGGCTCGCATGTATGCCTACATACCTCTTTTTAATGTCAATTCAAAATTGATACATAACGTGGAATATGAACCTATCAAATAGTCATTGAAGATGAAACGAACATTTACACTCATATTGATGGCACTTGTGGGAATAGCTGCATTTTCACAAAGCGTTGAGGAGCAGAAAAAGAAGATTGCCTCCATCAAGAAGAACAGCAGCTATATCTATGCCGAGGTGACTACAACCAGTCAGCAGCAAGCCATAGATTTGGCGACTGATATGCTGCACAACAATGTGAACGAATGGGCTGCAAAGAAGAAAAAGTTTGCAGGTTCAAACAAAATAGTCACCAGAAACACGAACTATACGGTTGAGCAAATTACTATGCCCAGAGCCAACATGTATCGCGCTTTTATGTATGTGAAAAAATCAGATGTCATACCAGCTGACAATGTAGAGGTCAGAAACACACCGGCAGAAGTGGCTGAAGCCAATGCGTCAAAGCCTAAACCTGCTACAGTGGCACCTATTAGCAACAATAATAGAGACGCTGTGGTAAGTGAATTACTGCCCATCAAGAATACTGGCCAGTTGTCAGCCAAACTGAAGGAACTAAAGACCAACGGAAAGATAGCAGAATACGACAATCTGCGTGGTCTGAAAGATAAAAACAAGTCAGAATACATCAGGGTTGTCTTTAACAAGGAAGGCAGTGTGGAGGCTATACTTAGCGAAGGCGAGAACCGAGTTAATCTGCTTACGTCGGCTCCTGATCAGTTGACCAACTACAAAGGACGTGGTGCCATTGGTGTGAAAGTAAAAATGTAAATAAACAAAACGAGATATAAAGATGAAAAGGACAATTTTATGCAGTCTTGTGATGCTCCTAGCTTCTCTCAGTACTCATGCAGTCAATGTGACTCTGACAACAGACGAGGGCTATAATAACCCCGCTATGGTCCAGAAGTTGCAGAATAATCTGGCTGCCCTGTTGACAGAAATCAATGCGGCATACGATCAGAAACGCAATCTGAATTTAGCACAAATCAGTATTGACGACAAAGCCAAGGATGAATTAGCTACGCTTTGGGATATAACACGATTTAGATGCGATGATGATGAGGTAGTAGATCGAATATGGCCTATGCAAAATGGAAGTTTCTACTTGCGACAAATACCGATGATTCTCGATCCTGATGGTGAAGTGGTAAAAGAAAGCAAATTCCAAGAAGTATCCGTAACATTTGACCGTAACGGAAGGATAGATGAATTCCGCTTTGCCCTCGATGCACAACTTTCCGAGAGCATGGAAAAATGTGGTGATGTAGTGAGTACAGAACGCCGCATGATTATTCTCCAATTTGTAGAGCGTTTCCGAACAGCCTATTGTCGCAAAGACATCAACTTCATGAACCAGATTTTCAGTGATGATGCCTTGATTATTACAGGAAAGGTAATGATGCCAAGACCTAATGATATGGGACAGGGAAATGCCAAAGTGGTGTATAATCGTCAAAACAAGCAACAGTATCTGTCTAACTTACGAAGAGCTTTCTTGCGTAACAAGTATATTGAGGTTCAGTTTAGCGAAATCGGTGGAGGTACTGAAGCAAATTCAAATTGTCCGGGAATTACTCAGTCTCGGAACAATCCTAATTTTTATGGTGTGCGCTTACGCCAAGAATGGAGATCGAGCAATTATAATGACGATGGATATGTATTCTTATTATGGGATTTCTCTGACGAGGCACACCCAGTTATACAGGTTCGCACTTGGCAACCAACAATGGTTTCTATGGGAAATGGACAAAAACAGAAACTTGCGGAAGAAGATATTTTCAATATGAGTTCAGTTGAAGACATGATAACAGAAGAGAAGAAATGAAAAAAAAACTATTCATATTGAGTTTATTGATGTTACTGAATCTTGGGTTAATGGCTCAGGACAGTGACAATATGCTGAACATAGTTCGGGGTAAGCAGGTTAAAGCCAATCTAAACGGAAAAGGTGGCGTAAAATTTATAGCGAACAAACCTGATTATATAATCAGAACTACGTTTAAAGATGATGCTGTTTGCGATAAAGCAAGAAAAGTAGGTGAGCAATATGAATATGAATTGTTGTTGGATATTTCAAAAGGTAAAAGCCGAGTTTTTGTTGTGAGCAAAAAAGGTTCGCCTATTTCTGGAAAATCAGATCAATTAAATATCAATGCCGACGAGTATCGGTTCTTTTCCATAGAAGAACCAGGAACCTTGATTGCTATCACAACCCAAAGAATTGATTCCAAAAGTTATTTTGCCAAAGGTGAAAATCCTATAGAAGCACTAATAGCAATTAAAAGTGCCGTGCAACTTAGTGAAATAACGACAAGTGAATTAGTAAAGATAAGTCAAACAGGAGGCACAAAAGGGAAAGACGGTACGTATAATTATGGTATCGTGATAAACGCGAAACAATTACCTCTTTTGAAGGAAAAGGTTCAAAAGGCCAATGACTTATACAGGGCAAAGGATGAGTCTGCAAGCAGTTCATGGACTGATGAACAATGGAAAGAACTCGACCTGTTGCGAGAAAGCAGAGATAATGCGTCTAATGATTATGCAAATGCTGTAACTATTAGTTTACAAGGTAAAAACACGAATCGAGTTTTACTACGTTCTGACTTGATAGAGAAATTAACACCTAAAGACAAATTGGTATGTAATATTGACTTAT
>CAZPNJ010000071.1:0-8419 GCA_964587765.1 uncultured Prevotella sp. | reverse complement strand
ATGTCGGCAATGTGGTGAATCCGTTCGATATGATTGGCAAGTATGGCTCTGATGCTGTGCGCCTTTTCATGATGACCAACTCAGAGCCTTGGGACAACCTGAAGTTCGACCCAGAGGGTGTTGACGAAGTACGCCGCAAGTTCTTCGGAACCATTCACAACACATACTCATTCTTCTCGCTTTATGCCAATGTTGACGGCTTCACAGGCGCAGAAGAGCAAGTACCAGTGAGCGAGCGACCAGAGATTGACCGCTGGATTATATCATGCCTTAACACCTTGGTTGAGGGCGTTGACCGTGAGTTGGCAGCCTACGACCCAACACGTGCCGCACGACTGATAGAAGGCTTCGTCAACGACGACCTCAGCAACTGGTACGTTCGTCTGAACCGTAAGCGTTTCTGGGGCAAGGAAATGAGCAAAGACAAGCTGTCGGCTTATCAGACACTTTACACCTGTCTTGAGACCGTAGCAAAACTGTTGGCACCATTCTCACCATTCTATGCCGACCAGCTATACATCGACCTCAACAGCGCCTCTGGACTTGAAACATACGAGTCAGTACACTTGGCTAAGTTCCCAGAAGCTGACCAACAGCTCATAGACCGTGACCTTGAGGCTCGCATGAGCATGGCACAGAAAATCACATCTATGGTACTGGCACTGCGCCGCAAGGTAAACATTAAGGTGCGTCAGCCACTGGCACAAATATCAATACCAGCCGTAAACCAAGAGCAGCACGACCACATTGCAGCCGTAGCTGATTTGATAAAGAGCGAGGTCAATGTAAAAGACATGCAATTCATTGAGGGTCAAGGTATATTGGTAAAGAAAGTGAAGTGCAACTTCCGAGTTATGGGAAAGAAGTTTGGCAAGCAGATGAAACAAGTGGCAGCAGCCGTAGAGGCATTGTCGCAAGACGAGATTGCCGAACTTGAAAAGGCTTCTACCCTAACCCTCAACATTGATGGCGCAGCCGTAACCATTGAGAAAGCCGACGTTGAAATCATCAGCGAGGACATACCAGGCTGGCTCGTCAGCAACGAGGGCAACCTTACCGTAGCACTTGAAATAGAACTGACCGACGAACTGCGACAGGAAGGCATGGCACGCGAATTGGTAAACCGTATTCAGAACATACGCAAAGAGTCTGGACTGGAAATTACCGACCGCATAAACATCAGCATTGCACCTAACGAGCAGACAACTGCCGCTATCAACGCCTTTGGTGACTACATCAAGGGACAGGTTCTCGCCGACAATATAGCCATTGAAGACAATGACGGACAAGAAGTTGACTTTGACGACTTCAAATTGAACATAAAAATAACAAAACATAACTAAAACTCACTTACCTATGGCAGAGACAAAAAAACGCTACTCTGATGAAGAACTTGAGGAATTCAAGCAAATTATCAACGACAAACTTGCCATCGCACGCAAGAGCTACAACGAAATGATGCGTCAGATTTCCAACGTTGACGACAACGACGCTGAAGATACCAATGCCACCTACAAGACTCTTGAGGAAGGCAGCGCATCGCAGACAAAAGAAGAGATTGTGCAAATGGCTTCACGCCAGCAGAAGTTCATACAAGGACTTGAGGCAGCCCTGATTCGCATTGCCAACAAAACATACGGCATTGACCGACTGACGGGCGAACTTATACCCAAAGAGCGTCTGCGCGCAGTGCCACACGCCACACTTTCCGTTCAGTCAAAAGAAGGAAGAAACAAGTAAATTTTGAGAAACTTACGTAAACGAAATGAAGTATTGCTGGCAACCTTTGTGGTGCTGGCAATACTCATAGTTGACCAAGCAGTGAAAGTTTGGGTGAAAACCCATATGTATCTTGGCGAGGAGATAGAGATAATGCCATGGTTTCGCATACACTTTGTTGAAAACAACGGCATGGCATACGGCGCTACGTTTATAAACAAATATGTGCTTACCATATTCCGCATGGTGGCTGTTACGGCTATAACATGGTATATGGGCAAGTTGCTGAACCGTAAGCACCGTGTAAGTTACCTGATTTGCCTTGCAGCCATTACGGCAGGCGCATTGGGCAACATCATTGACTCGCTGGTTTACGGACAGATATTCACCGAGTCAACACCATTCAACGTGGCAAGTCAAGTGGCTTGGGGCGACGGCTATGCACCGGTATTGCTGGGCAAGGTAGTGGATATGCTCTACTTTCCACTGATACACCTCACATGGCCCGACTGGTTGCCACTAATCGGAGGCAGAGACTACACATTCTTTTCACCAGTATTCAACATTGCCGACTCGTTCATTACAACGGGCGTAATAGCACTGGTGCTGTTCTTCCGTAAAGACCTTGACCAGACCATGAAGACAATTAAGCCCGAAGAGGCAAACGATGAAAGCGTTGCATGCAACAATGCAACACATAATATTTCAACCGATAGCGAACAAGATGAAGATTAAAAGCCACATACTACCCGTAGTGCTGCTCGCCATTATGGTGTTAAGTGGCTGTAAACCCTCGGTGCCAAGCGAGTTTATCCAACCCGATGACATGGAAGACATACTGTATGACTACCATTTGGCAATGATATTGAGCGATGAGCACCGCGAAGATACCATACTATCGCAGGTGTATAAACTGGCTGTGCTGAAGAAATACGAGGTGTCAGAGGCTGATTTCGACACGTCGATGGTGTATTATATGCGCCACTCTGATGAACTTGAAAAGATATACAAGCGAATTAGCGACCGACTGAGCAAAGAGGGCGAGGCGCAAGGTATGACCGCAAGCGACATGACCACCTACGGATACACCGATGGTACTGTTGACACGGTAAACATCTGGCAGGGCGAACACTCGATAATGTTGACCAGATACACCACCAACAACATTTATTCGTTTGACATAAAGGCGGACTCTTCGTTCCACCGAGGCGACGAATTGCTGCTGGCGTTCAACTCTCTGTTTATGTACCAAGACGGGTCAAGAGACGGCGTGGCAGTGTTTAGCGTGACATACAACAACGACAGCGTGGCACAGCAGACGGTTAGAATAACATCGTTGGCACACTATGCCGCACACTTGCGCGACGAACATCGCATTGGCATAAAACGACTGAGGGGTTACTTCTTGTTGAACTGCAACAACTTTGACCGCAACAACTCGGCAACCACGCTGAAACTGCTGTTTATCTCAGACATAAAACTGACGAGAATAAGAGAAAATGAGCAGGAAGTGGCTCGCAAAGACTCTATACGCCGTGCGCAAGACTCAATTAGCCGCCATATGGAAATACCGCAAAAGCAACCCATGAACGGCGAAAGCGCTGAACCTGTTAAGATGCAAAACATTGACGTCAGCATTGGTTCAAAGGCTCGACCTATGCCATAACCTCTCGCATTTGGGCAAAAACAAACTGATGTATATGCAAGAACGGCAAACCGATACGCAGCAAGAACAGTTCAGACGCATAGGCGCTCATGAGGTACATCTGCCCGACGGCACCATACTGCACCAAGCAGTCGTAGAACTTATTGACGAGCGTGTGGTAAACTATTACGAATTCACTGATGAATTGCCAATGACCGAATGGCTCGGAGGCACAATAATAATAAATAAAGATTATACTTATGTTAAGCGTTGACGAATTAGAAGACAAACTCATAGACCTTGCTTTTGCCGAGGATATAGGCGACGGCGACCACACTACCCTATGTTGCATACCAGATGATGCCATGGGCAAGTCAAAACTTCTTATAAAGGAAGAAGGCATTATCGCCGGTGTTGAAGTAGCAGAGAAAGTGTTTAACCGCTTTGACCCTACCATGCAGATGGAAGTTTTCATCAATGACGGTGCAAAGGTTAAGCCGGGCGACGTGGCATTTGTGGTAACAGGCAAAGTGCGCTCGCTGCTGCAGACCGAAAGATTGATGCTGAACATCATGCAGCGCATGAGCGGCATAGCCACCATGGCGAGCAAATACGTAAAACTGTTGGAAGGAACAAATTGCCATGTGCTTGACACACGAAAGACCACACCGGGTATGCGTATGCTTGAAAAGCAGGCTGTGAAGATTGGTGGCGGCATGAACCACCGCATAGTACTGTTTGACATGATATTGCTGAAGGACAATCATGTTGACTTTGCAGGCGGCATAACCAACGCCATTGACCGTTGCCACAACTACCTAAAGGAGAGAGGTCTTGACTTGAAGATAGAAATAGAGGTTAGAAACTTTGAAGAATTGAATCAAGTGCTCAATCACGAAGGAGTTAACCGCATAATGCTCGACAACTTCACACCGGCCGACACAAAGAAGGCTGTGGAACTAATCAACCACAAGTACGAAGTAGAGTCGTCGGGCGGCATAACCAAAGACACTATACGCTCTTACGCCGAACAGGGTGTTGACTTTATCAGCGTAGGTGCACTCACACACTCAGTAAAGGGACTTGATATGAGTTTCAAGGCATGTTAAGCGGTCTGATACTTGCCTTAGCATTTACCATTCAGTCACCAGTAAACTACGAAATATCATTAGCGGGCAACTTTGCCGAACCGCGCCCAAACCACTTTCATGGTGGTACTGACATTAAGACAGGAGGTGTTGAGGGCAAGGCTATTTTCGCCGTTGATGATGGTTTCGTGGCTATGGTGTCTATTGGCATTGGCGGATATGGTAACGCCCTTTACGTACAGCACCCTAACGGCACCACCAGCCAATATTGTCACTTAAAGAAGTTTACGCCACAGATAGCCGCAATGGTTCGCACATGGCAGTATAAACACCATCAGAGCAGCGGCGTAATGCACTTCATGCCAACCGACATGCCAGTGGCACAGGGGCAGTTCATTGCCGTGTCAGGCAATACCGGTGCGTCGCAAGCGCCACATCTGCACCTTGAACTGCACGACACTCGCTCGTGGGATATGCTTGACCCGCTTGAGTTCTTTGCCGACCACGTTAAGGATACCTATGCACCGTTGGCACATGGCTTCATGGCTTACCCTGTTTATGGCGAAGGTTGTTTCTGCGGTGGCTCAACCAAGCAGACTTACGGCTTTTCAAACCACAACCTTACACGACAGTTTACGGCGTGGGGCAAGGTTGGTTTCGGACTGTGGGCCAACGATTACTCAGAGGTGACGTACAACCGATTGGGAGTGCGACAGGTGCAACTATATGTTGACGACAAACTGTGGTTTCAGAGCAACACAAGTCGCATACCAGCCGACGACAATATGCAGGTAAACGCATGGGGCGATTATGAGCATTATCTCAGATACCACGTTTGGTATATGCGCTCTTATGTGCCAAGTGGTGTTACACTGCCTATATTCAAGGTGGGCGCAGACCGTGGTATAGTCAATTTTTGTGAGCAGCGCAACTATCATTTGAAATACGTCTTAACCGACCAGAAAGGCAATTCATCTACCTATACTTTCATGGTGCGCGCTACTCCAACGGCTTTGCCCAAGAAGCAACAGACTCACCCTTTGTTTACATTGTCGAGTCGCAAGCCTTACGTTGTTCAGTTGCCCGGTATGTCATTATCTGTCGGTCCAAACAATATGGCAGAGACTCTGACGCTGGAGCCGCAAGTGAAGTTTCAATTGGGCAAACTGTCAAACGCTTACCGACTTACGCCAGGTTCTACCCCACTGTTTCACTATTCACCCATATCAATTCGCCTGAACCGAAAGGTTAAAGACCCAACAAAACTGTATATTGTAGGGCATTTCGGTACCGATAAATACTTTGTTTGAACATACTCTAACGGCTGGGTAACGGGCAGTGTGCGCGAACTTGGAGCAAGATATGAGATAGCCATCGATGAAGTATCGCCACAAATAATGCCCGTAAACCAAGCATCGTGGGGCGCAAGGGGCATGTTAACCATTGCACTCGCTGACAAACATTCGGGCGTAAAGTCGTACGAAGCCTTTATTGACGGCAGGTTTGTATTGTTTGAGCAGGCAGAGAAAAGCAACTTGTTGCATTGCAACATTGCAACGACACCTATTAAACGTACACACTCTGCACATCAACTGAAATTCATAGCCGCAGACAACTGTGGTAACAAGCGCACTTTTACGGCAAGCATTAACTATTAAAAATATTGGTTAGCTAACAACATTCTGCGGAGTACCTGCCAAGAACAGGCGCACATTGTCGTAAGCCACATTGAAAAGGCGTGTACGAGCCTCGATTGAAGCCCATGCCACATGAGGTGTTAGGTATGCGTTTTTCAGCGATAACAATGGATTGTCGGCGGTTGGCGGTTCAACGCTAAGCACATCTGCCCCGTATGCCGACAGGTATCCGCTGGTCAAAGCTGCGGCTACGTCGTGCTCGTTGATTACTCGTCCACGGGCTGTGTTAATGATTATGGCACCACGCTTCATCATGGCTATGGTCTGGCCATTGATAAACTCGCGAGTGTCATCGGTGAGTGGGCAGTGCAGCGTAATGATGTCGCTCTGCCCTAAAAATTCTTCTTTCTCTGCCTTTACTATGCCACTGGGCAACTCATCGGCACTTTTACTTGTAAGAGCCAGCACATTCATACCAAAGTCGATGGCTATCTGGGCTACTTTTCGCCCTATGTTGCCCAAACCAACTATGCCAAGCGTCTTGCCAGACAGTTCAATCAGCGGCGAATCCCAATAACAGAAGTCTGCATTGCGTGTCCATCTGCCCTTACGGTTTTCAGCGGCATAGTAACCCACCTGACTCGTTATGTTGAGAATGTGGGCAAATGTCATTTGGGCTACGCTGTCAGTGCTGTAAGCCGGCACATTACATACGGTAACGCCATGCTCACGAGCCGACTGTAAATCTATTGTGTTATAACCAGTTGCAAGAATACATAAAAGTTTTAGTTTAGACAGCGCGTCGAACAGTTCAGCGTCAAACACCATTTTGTTAGTAACACTATCTCAGCCTCTTTCGCCCTCTGCATAGCCTCTTGCTTAGTAGAGCGTGGAAAGACCGTGACTTCGCCAAACTCTTCAAAACGTTGCCACGACAAGTCGCCGGGGTTGGCGGCATAACCATCTAAAACTACTATTCTCATCTGACTTAACTCCTTTAACTTCTATATTTTTTTCAATTGCGAATTGCGCATTACGCATTGTCAATTGTCCATTGTTCATTGTCAATTCTTATACCTTTCCCCCCACAACCTCAGTATATTCTGATATAGTTTCTCCTCAGACGGCGAGTGCTGTGCATGCCAAAAGCGCTCTATTTTCAAGGCATCGGGCATATATTGCTGTTGAGTGAAGTTGCCTTGGAAGTCGTGTGGGTACTTATATCCATCACTGTAGCCCAAATGCTCAATTAGTTGTGTGGGGTCGTTGCGCAAGTGTAGCGGCACAGGCAGGTTACCCGTCTGCTTAACGTTTTGCAGAGCCGTGTTAATGCCCATATAAGCAGAGTTGCTCTTTGGCGATGAAGCCAAATAGACAGCAGCCTCGGCAAGCGGTATTCTGCCCTCAGGCCACCCTATTTTCATAACAGCGTCGAAGGCAGCGTTGGCTATGAGCAGAGCATTGGGGTTGGCAAGACCAATGTCTTCAGCCGCACTAATGACCAGTCGGCGAGCAATAAACTCAGGATTTTCGCCACCTTCTATCATGCGCGCCATCCAATACAGGGCAGCGTCGGGGTCAGAGCCGCGTATGCTCTTGATGAAAGCGGAAATAATGTCGTAGTGCATTTCGCCCTGCTTGTCGTAAGCCAGTGGGTTCTGCTGCAAGCGACTTACCACCAATTCGTCGGTAATCTCTACGTTGTCGCCATTAGACACCTCGCAAACCAGTTCAAGAATGTTGAGCAACTTGCGAGCATCGCCGCCACTATAACGAAACAATGCGCCGGTTTCTTTCAGCGTAATGTTTAGTTTTTGCAGTTCCACGTCGGTGGTTATGGCTCGGTTTGCCAGTTCGGTAAGGTCATTAGCATCGAGCGACTTCAGCACATACACGGCACAGCGCGACAGCAGTGGGCGAATAACCTCAAACGAAGGGTTCTCGGTAGTGGCACCAATGAGCGTAACCACACCCTGCTCCACTGCACCCAAGAGCGAGTCTTGCTGCGACTTGCTGAAACGATGTATCTCATCTATAAATAATATAGGTGAAACTGAGTTGAAAAACGTGTTCTTCTTTGCGCTTTCTATCACTTCGCGCACCTCTTTTACGCCACTTGTCACGGCACTAAGCGTATAAAACGGCGTCTTTAGCCTTTGCGCTATGATGTGTGCAAGCGTGGTTTTACCAACTCCAGGCGGTCCCCACAATATAAACGAGGAAACTCTGCCAGAGTCAATCATATTACGTAAAACAGCCCCTTTGCCCACGAGATGCTTCTGGCCCACATACTCGTCAAGCGTTTGCGGTCTCATTCTTTCTGCTAAGGG
>CAZPNJ010000070.1:5802-8426 GCA_964587765.1 uncultured Prevotella sp. | reverse complement strand
AACTTCACCCTTCTCAGGGCAGTCATAATCCGGGATTGAGCAAGCAACATAACATATTTGACGACAACGACTACCAAGACGCCGGTTGGGAAAACGAAGACGAGTAAGAACACATTTTATTATAGACGTTACTCACACACTGGTAACGACACGGGGAGCGCTTTACAGCGCTCCCCATTTTATTTTTGCAACCTTAATAGCGTTTTCCTCAAACTCACGTTAAGATAGTGTGTACCGTTTTGCGCATTATTACATCGGGTCAACGTCGTAGTAGATTTGAATGGCTCCATAGCGCTTTTCGGCGAGCATGGCTGCCTGTTCTTGTTGTAGATAGCGGCGTACGAGTTGATTGTTAAGACCGTTTTCAGCCTTAAGCATTATCTTACGAATGAAAAGGGTCTTAACTCTTGCTACGGCAGGCTTGTCAGGTCCAAGCACTCGGTCGCCGAACCAGCGGCGCAGACGATAGGAAAACTCGGTTGCGGCTGAGTCAACTATGGGCTCTTTGCTGTGTTTCAAGTAAACATAGATAAGGCGATAGAAAGGAGGATAGTGGAATGCCTCACGCTCCATCAGTGTGTCGGCAAAGAATGTCTTGTAGTCGTTGTTCACCACCTGCGATATGATAGGCATGTCGGGCTCTCGTGTCTGCAACATTACTATGCCACGCTTGCCCTTGCGACCAGCGCGCCCACTGACCTGTGCCATCATGGTGAAGGCGTGTTCGTAGGAACGGAAGTCGGGATAGTTGAGCATGGTGTCGGCATCGAGTATGCCCACGAGGCGCACATGGTCAAAGTCAAGTCCTTTGGTAACCATCTGCGTGCCTATGAGTATGTCGGTATGCTGATGTGAGAAGTCGCCGATAAGTCGCTCGTAGGCATTGCGTGTATGGGTGGTGTCAAGGTCCATGCGCGATACGCGCGCCTGAGGGAACAACTCTTTTATGTTGTCTTCAATCTTTTCTGTGCCATAGCCTTTGGCGCGCAACTTGTGACTGCCGCACGACGGGCAGACCGTTGGCACGGAATAGGTGTAACCGCAGTAGTGACAGGTGAGGGTGTTGAAGTTCTTATGATAGGTGAGCGACACGTCGCAGTTGGTGCATTTGGGCGTCCAACCGCAGTCTTGGCACTCTACCATTGGGGCAAAGCCTCGGCGGTTTTGAAAGAGTATGACCTGTTCGTGGTTGGCAAGCGCTTCGCCAATGGCTTCAACGAGTGGCGGCGACAATGGACCTTTCATCAGTTTGCGGTGGCGCAGGTCTTTTACGTTTATGACACGCACCTCTGGCAGTTCTATGCCCTTGTAACGCTCGCTGAGAGTAACAAGCCCGTATTTGCCAGTCTGGGCGTTTTGATAACTTTCGATAGACGGCGTGGCGGTGCCGAGCAGTGTCTTAGCCCCATACATGGTAGCTAACATGATGGCTGCTGAGCGCGCATGATAGCGTGGGGCGGGGTCTTGCTGTTTGTAGCTGGTCTCGTGCTCCTCGTCAATTATTACCAGCCCTAATCTTTGCTGGGGCAAGAACACGGCGCTGCGAGCTCCGAGTATTATGTCGTAAGGTTCGGCAGAGAGTTGTTTCTTCCAGATCTCCACACGCTCGGCATCGCTGTATTTAGAGTGATAGATGCCAAGACGTGAGCCGAAGACACGCTTCAGCCGCTCGGTAATCTGCACCGTCAGTGCAATCTCAGGCAGTAGATACAGCACTTGCTTGCCCTGACTGAGGGCTTGGTTAATAAGGTGTATGTATATTTCGGTCTTGCCGCTTGAGGTTACGCCGTGAAGTAGCACTACGTTGTGGTCAAGGAAGTTGCGGCTTATGCCGTCGAACGCCTCCTGCTGGGCAGGACTGAGTGTGTTGCTTACACGCTGTATGGAAGCCTCGCCACGGTTGAGGCGACCTACCTCTTTCTTATATTCCTCAAGGAAGTGGCGGTCTATGAGTTGGCGTATTATCGCCGATGAACAGCCGGCGGTGTTCATCAGTTCCTCGCGGGTAATTTCGTGGATTTCTTCCTCCGGCTCTTTGCCTGAGAGCGACGTCCAGTTAGAGATGTCGAGAAAGGTTTGAAAGGTGGCTAACTGCTTGGTGGCGCGGCGTAAGATGTTGAGCGCAAGGTGTAGCGAGCACTCGTTGCGCATCTTTGCCGGCAGCGTAACGTATGTTTCGGTCTTGGGGCGGTAGCCGTCCTCTGCCTTTAAGCCCTGTGGTATGGCTGCCTTATACACATCGCCGATGGGCGACAGGTAGTAGCTGCTAATCCATTGCCACAACTTCAGTTGCTGAGGCAGCAACATGGGTTGCGCATCGGGCAACTCAAGCAGGTCTTTTACTTCAAAATCGGGTTTGTTTTCATGCAATAAGGCTATTATGCCGGTGCTTGTCTTAGTCTTGCCAAATGGCACTACGGCTCGCATGCCGACCCTTACTTCGCCCTCCTTGCTCTTTGGTACGGAATAGGTGAAGTAGCCCTCAATGGGCACGGGTAGTATAACGTCGGCATACAACATTCAATGTATAGCTATGTGGGGTGGAGCGATTACTTGCCCTGTTTGTTGTCAAGGAAACTATGGGCGCCAAGCTTTTGCATCCATTTGCCGCCCACCATGCTGGC
>CAZPNJ010000070.1:0-5792 GCA_964587765.1 uncultured Prevotella sp. | reverse complement strand
TATGCTCAGGAGCTGACCCATGTCAAGCAACATGCCTGCCTCAAAGTCAACCTGAATGTCCTTGGTGAACTCTATGAAGAAACGGAACGTGAATATTAGCGTAAGGCAAAGCCCGAAGAAGAAGCCTGTACCTACACGCTCGCGGTGCTTCTTGTAGAAATACCAGCTTATAAAGAAGAATACTGCGTATGCCAGAGCCTCGTACAGTTGACCCGGGTGGCGTGGCATGGGGTCAACCTTTTCAAATATGAACGCCCAAGGCACGTCGGTTACCTTGCCTATAATCTCGGAGTTCATCAGGTTGCCCAAGCGTATGAAGCAGGCAGTGATAGGCGTGGCTATGCCTATGTTGTCAACCACCTGCCACAAGTTCATTCGGGTGTTGCGACAGTAAATATAAAGTGCGAGCATTATACCGATGGTGCCACCGTGCGACGCCAATCCGGCATAGCCGGTGAAGCGCCAGCCTCCCTCAGGCAGAAACCTTATGGGCAGGAACATTTCAACGATGTGGGTGCCACTGCTGAGGAAGTAGTCGGGCTCGTAGAAAAGGCAATGCCCTAAACGCGCGCCTGCCAGTATGCCTCATATCTTTCGGCACATTCATAGTTCTCCCGGGCGCCTGCCAGTATGCCTATGAAGCAGTACAGGAACAGTGGGTCGAAATACTTGTCGGGCACCTTCTGGTCTTTATACAGATATTTCACCACGAAGTATGCCAGCAACAATCCCGTGAGCCAGCACATGGCGTACCAGCGCAGTTCTATTGGTCCCAACTTAAAAATGGTGGGCGCTGGATTCCAAACGATATATTGCAGAGTGTCAATCATATTACACATTAAAGCGGAAGTGCATAATGTCACCGTCTTGAACTACGTATTCCTTACCCTCAATGCCCATTTTGCCCGCCTCTCTTACGGCAGCCTCAGAGCCATATTGCAGGAAGTCTTCGTATTTGATGACCTCGGCGCGGATGAAGCCCTTCTCAAAGTCGGTGTGGATAACGCCTGCGCACTGAGGAGCTTTCCAACCCTTATGGAATGTCCATGCCTTGACCTCCATTTCGCCGGCGGTGATGAATGTTTGCAGGTTCAACAGGTGATATGCTTTTTTTATCAGGCGGTTAACGCCGCTCTCTTCAAGACCAAGTTCTTCAAGGAACATCTGTTTGTCTTCGTAGCTCTCGAAAGAGGCGATGTCTTCCTCAGTCTTTGCCGCTATGACCATTGCTTCAGCACCTTCGGTCTTGGCAATTTCTTCAATCTTTTTGCTGTACTCGTTGCCGCTCTTAGCTGCTGTTTCGTCAACGTTGCAGACATAAAGCACAGGCTTTGCCGTGAGCAGGAATAGGTCGTGAGCCGCCTTCTGCTCTTCTTTGCTGTCGAAGGTTACGGTGCGGGCGTTGAGGCCTTTCTCAAGCGCCTCTTTATAGGCTTCAAGTACGGTTACGTTTACCTTAGCGTCCTTGTTGCCAGAGGCTGCCACCTTCTGCTCCTTAGACAATCGGCTCTCGATGGTCTCAAGGTCTTTCAGTTGCAGCTCGGTGTCGATAATCTCTTTGTCACGAACGGGGTCGATAGTGCCGTCAACGTGAGTGATGTTTTCATCGTCGAAGCAACGCAATACATGTATGATGGCATCCGTCTCACGGATGTTGCCAAGGAACTTATTGCCCAGTCCCTCACCCTTAGAAGCGCCTTTCACAAGGCCGGCAATATCTACAATCTCGCAGGTGGCGGGCACGATGCGACCAGGGTGAACTATCTCGGCGAGTTTGCCAAGACGCTCATCGGGCACGGTGATAACGCCAACATTAGGTTCTATTGTGCAAAAAGGAAAATTAGCTGCCTGAGCCTTTGCACTGGATAGGCAGTTGAACAAAGTGGACTTGCCCACGTTAGGCAGTCCCACGATTCCACATTTTAATGACATGTCTTTCTTATTTATCTAATATGATGCAAAGGTAGCGAAAGCCGAGAGAAGCACAAAATAAATTTATTTATTTTTGATTCCGAGACGCATCCTACCTTCACGCGCCAGCGTAAAGGTTGGGCAAGGTGAGATAAGTTTTACCTTCACGCGCCAGCGTAAAGGTAGTGCAAGCCGTCTTATCTCGCAAACGCTTTCGTAACAACACCATTGTAGGTGTTTACGCTTAGATGAATGGTTGTGGAGGAAGGAAGTTTGTCAAGTTGCAAACTAACGTATGTGCGTGCGGTGTAGTATTCGGGCATGCCGTTTTGATTGTGCAGCAGCGTAATGTAAAGGTCGTGGCTGCCGTCGGTATTAGTGGTGAACGATTCGCACTTTATGCCAAGCGATTGCTTGGGAGTGGTTTCGGTGGTGGCGCTAACCTTTACGTCGAGCCCTAAGTTAAGGTATTTGCCTGCACGACTTAGCCATGCGCTTGACAGTGTAAGAGGGTCGGTCTTGGCTGAGGCTATATGTTTGGCTGTGTCGGCAATGCTTAGCTGATAAACGGGAATGTAGTTTACCGACAGCACTTCAGCGCCTGTGGGCTTAGCGTTATAGTAAACGAGTGTGCGGTAGGTGGTGTCGGCCTTGTCTGCCCAAGCCACTCCGACAGGCGATGTAAACTTTACGGTGTCGCCCTCGTCGTTTACGCAGTAGTCTATTTTGCGCACTTCTGTGGTGTGTGCCTCGGCAAAGTCGGCTCGCATATAAGAATACTTGCCGTCGCCAGTTTCGTAGCTGTCGGTTTCGCAAGCGGCAAAGAGGCATAAGGTAATCATTGCGCAGGGTGCAATGATTAATTCGCAATTCGTAGTGCGCAATGCGCAATTACTTATTACCTTAATAAATAATATTGCGTTGGCTTTTATCTTTGTTGCAAGTTTCATCTTTTTACTATCTAATTACGCATTGCGAATTATGCATTGTGCATTGTATCAAGCCTGCATATCATGCAACTTCTTGTAGTAGCCGTCAAGGGCGATAAGCTCGTCGTGAGTGCCGCGCTCTACTATCTGTCCCTCGTGCAGCACGCAAATCTCATCGGAGTTCTTAATTGTAGAAAGGCGGTGAGCGATGGCTACGGTTGTGCGGGTGCGCATCAGTTTAGCCAAGGCGTCTTGCACAAGGCGTTCGCTTTCGGTGTCAAGTGCCGAAGTAGCCTCGTCGAGAATGAGTATTGGCGGGTTCTTGAGTATGGCACGGGCGATGCTTATGCGCTGGCGCTGGCCACCCGACAGACGGTTACCTCGGTCACCGATGTTGGTGTCGAAGCCCTGCTCCGATTCTTGAATGAAATCGTAGGCGTTGGCAATCTTTGCCGCACTGATTACTTCCTCGTCGGTGGCGCTGTTTACGCCAAACGTTATATTGTTGCGGAAGGTGTCGTTAAACAGGATAGCCTCTTGGTTGACATTGCCAATCAAGGCGCGCAGGTCGTGAATGCCCAAGTCCTTGACGTTTATGCCGTCAATAAGTACTTCGCCCTCAACGGTATCGTAGTATCGGGGTATGAGGTCAACGAGTGTGGATTTTCCAGAACCGCTCTGTCCTACTATGGCTATGGTCTTGCCCTTAGGTATGACAAGGTTAATGTTGCGCAGAACCCACTGCTGGTCGTACTTGAACGAAACGTTGCGGAACTCTATCTGATGCTCAAACGACTTAATCGGTGTTGGTGTCGCCGGCTCTTTAATTGCGTTTTCGGCTTTCAGTATCTTGTCAATACGCTCCATCGAAGCCATACCCTTTGGTATGTTGTAGCCTGCCTTTGAGAAGTCTTTCAGCGGGTTAATGATAGAGTAGAGAATTACAAGGTAATATATAAACTCAGGACCGCTGATAAGTTTTGAACGCAATACCATAATACCGCCAAACCACAGCACAATAACTATCATGATTGTTCCCAAGAACTCGCTCATGGGGTGGGCTGCTTGTTGGCGTATGTTCACGCGCATGATATTATCACGATATAGCGTGTTGGTGCGGTCGAAGCGGCGGTTCATCTTCTCCTCTGCTCCGAAGGCTTTGATTATGCGCAGTCCGCCAAGCGTTTCCTCTACTTGACTCATGGTGTCGCTCCAGATGCTCTGTGCATTCAGTGACTTTGCCTTTAACTTACGACCTATAAGTCCCATGAACCAGCCAAACAGCGGCACAAAGAACAGTGTAAACAATGTGAGTCGCCACGACAGAATCATCAGCGTTGCAAAGTAGAAGGTGATAAGTATCGGGTTCTTGAACATCATGTCGAGTGACGACATAATGCTACTCTCCACTTCCTGCACATCGCCGCTCATGCGTGCTATGATGTCGCCCTTGCGCTCCTCAGAGAAGAAGCCGAGCGATAGAGATGTTATCTTTCGGTAAAGTGCATTGCGAATGTCGCGCACAACACCTGTGCGTATAGGTATCATCGTGGCTGAAGATAGGAAGTAACAGCCTGTCTTCATGAAGGTCATAATGGTCATTAAACCACCGATGATAAGCAGTGTGGTAACGGCGTCGGTCGCCTGTATGAGTTCGCTTACATAATAGTTGGCATTGTTGGTCAATACATCTTTTATAGAAGCCTCTCCAAATGATAATAAGTGTGTGGCTGCCTGCATATCACCCGTTTTGAAGAGTATCTGCAAGATGGGTATGAGTGCCGCAAAAGAGAAGATGTTTAGTATAGCCGAGAATATGTTAAACGCTATAGAAAGCGCCAAATAGCGCTTGTAAGGGGGAACGAATCGCTTTAGTACTTGTATGAAATCCTTCATTTTTGTTGATTTGTTGGGTACAGTATGCAAACATATAAAAAAAAAGTGATACAGCCGAAAGCCGTAACACTTTTTTTAATATCTGCCGCCTTAAAGCGTAACTTTAACCACTGCTGACATCTTATTTCCCAACTGCGATGGCAGATTTACCTTTAAGCAGTCGGCGGTCTGTTGCCATTGTATCTTTTCGCCTGTGCCAAGCACGGTCAGCTTCTTTATTTTCTTGCCAAGCTTGTGGCGACCCAGTTGCTTCAGCGTGAGGTTGCCCTCAGGTGCCTGCATGGTAATAATGTATATGGCGTTGCCTTTGCGTGTGTAGCGAACGTCTTCGTATGTGTATTTGGTTTTGCCCTCGTTGAAGCCCTGTGCGCTCAGTGCGTTTTTCTGAGTCATGGCTGGTCCTTCGCCAAATGTGGTGAATGGGCGTGTGCCGTATATTGCCTCGCCGTTCTGATTGAGCCATGCGCCTATCTGGCGAACTATGTTTTCCTCAACGGTGTCGATTGTGCCGTCGCCCTTAACGGGTACGCTCAGCAACAGATTACCGTTTTTTGCCACTACGTCGGCAAGTATTTGAACTACCGTTTGTGCCGACTTGTAACGCTTGTCATAGTATTTGCGCTTGTCATAGTGCCAGCTTCCGATGCATGTGCAAGTCTGCCACGGCAACTTCTGAATGTCTTCGCAAGCGCCTCGCTCCACGTCCCAAACAATGCTCTTCTTCTGCTCGTCGGTGAGTATTTTGCCCGTGACCACGGCTTGGTTCTTACCGCCGTTTTCAGCCATACTCTTGTTATAGAAGTTAGCTGTTATCTGCATACCGGCGTCAGAGAATGGGAACAGCGGCAACGTGGTGTCGTCAAAGTAAATCATGCGTGGGTTATAGCGGTTTATCAAGTCCATGGTGCGGTTATAGAACTTGTCGCAATACTCCTGGTCGGGTAGCGTAACCTTCCATTCGTTCCAGTCCCACTCGCTATTGTTGGGACTCAGCTTATGGTTCTGGCAGTACAGGTCTTGAGGATCGTAGCCTTCCCACCACTTGCCTTTGCCATC
>CAZPNJ010000069.1:857-8470 GCA_964587765.1 uncultured Prevotella sp. | reverse complement strand
AAGTAGAAGAAACAATTCATAATACAATAGAATGATTTTACCGATTTATACATACGGTCAGCCAGTGCTTCGCAAAGTTAGCGAAGACATTACGGCAGATTATGAGGGATTAAAGGAGTTAGTCCCCAACATGTTTGAAACCCTTACGGCAAGTGATGGAGTAGGGCTTGCCGCACCACAGATAGGCAAAGCAATTCGTGTGGTAGTTATTGACCTTGATGTGTTGAAAGAAGATTTCCCTGAATATGCCAACTTCCGCAAGGCTTATTTCAATGCTCATATAATTGAGGTTGACGAGAAAAGCAAGAAAGAAACCATGGAGGAAGGTTGTTTGTCTATTCCTGGTATTCATGAGTCTGTCACTCGCCCAACACGTATTCATGTAGAGTATGACGATGAGAATTTTGTTCATCACGACGAGTGGGTGGAGGGCTATCTCGCACGAGTTATGCAGCACGAGTTTGACCATCTTGAGGCAACCATGTTTGTTGACCGCATCTCACCTCTCCGCAAGCAGCTTATCAAGAACAAGTTAAAAGCCATAATGCAGGGTAAGTTCCGCTGTTCTTACCGTGTTAAGGTTAGAAATTAACCTCTCGGCAGCCGTAATATATTTGCTTTCATATTATGCGCCGATTGCTCATAATCTTTATGCTGGTAGTATGCTCTCTGCAAGCAAATGCTCAATTCAACATTGACCGTTTGCTATCAAGTGGCAGTGTAGCTTGTCAGTATGAAGATTATGTGCTTTCTATTCAGTATTGTAATCAGGTAATAGCCTTAAAACCATACGTTTACCAAGCGTGGTATTTGCGTGCGGTTGATAAGTTTTACCTTGACGATTTCGTTGGTGCAGAAAGCGACATCTCCAAAGCCATAGAGCTAAACCCTTACATAGAGGGTATGTTTGATTTGCGAGCCATTTCTCGCATACGCCAAAAGAAGTATGAGGCTGCCATCATTGACTACAGCCATGCCATTCGCATAAATCCTCGTGAGAAAAACTATCGCTTTAATACGGCTTTGTGCTACATGAATCTGAAACGATACGATGAGGCAATAAGTCAAACTGACACCATACTGCAGCATTACAGTGATTTTGCCAATGTCTATTCTCTGCGTGCCGAGATTTATCTTGACCAGAAAGATACCGTTCAGGCTGAGCAGGCATTGAAGAAAAGCGTAGAGTACAACCCTTATGAGGCCGACACATGGACCATGTTGGCATATATAAACCTTGGTCGCCAGCAGTGGTTCGCCGCCGACACATTACTTAATAAGGCCATTCATCTGAAATCCAGCGACACGCGTTTGTATGTAAACCGAGCCCTTGCACGCCTAAATATCAACAACTTGCGAGGGGCGCTTGCCGACTATGATGCAGCCATTGACCTTGACAAGGATAACTTCCTTGCGCATTATAACCGAGGTCTGCTGCGTATGCAGATTGGCGATGACAACCGTGCCATTACCGATTTCGATTATGTCATAAGTCTTGAGCCGCAAAACTTTATGGCTATCTTCAACCGTGGCATTCTTAACGAGCGTACGGGCAACCTTAGAGCTGCCATTCGCGACTTCACGCTGGTTATAAATCAGTTCCCTAATTTCTGGACAGGACTTTCTTATCGTGCTCGCTGCTATCGTAGACTTGGCATGGTGGCAAAGGCAGAGAAAGACGAGTTCCGCATATTCAAGGCCCAGATGAACAAGACCATGGGCATTCAGCCCCGATGGTCGGCAGGCAAGTTGCGCGCTATGCGTAGCCGTACTGAGATTGACCCTGAGAAATACGACCACCTAATCGTAGATGACAAGCAACAGGTAGAGCAGGAGTATAAGAGCGAATATCGTGGCAAGGTGCAAAACCGCAAGTCGTCGGTTGACTTCATGCCAATGTACGAAATATCATATCTGCCCTACGACAATGGCGTAAAGCAATATCAGGCGTTCGACGCTGCGGTAGAGAACTTCAACCGTAAGCATCGTCGCTCGTTGGGCAATGAACACATATACGTCACCTGCCAGCCTCGCCCATTGACTGAGGAGCTCAGCAAGCAATACTTCAATCTTATAGAGTCGCTCACCGACAGTATTGCGCACATCAAGAATCTTAACCTTGCAGCCGACATTATCATGCGCCGTGCCATAGCGTACTCTGTAGTGCTTAACTATACCGATGCCATCAACGACCTTAATGTGGTTTGCCAGATTGACTCGTCGTCAGTCATGGCGTTGTGGCTTCGTGGCTACTGTCGCGCCATGGCGCAGGGTGCTGAGGCTACCGACCTGAAGTATTTCAGTGCCAACGGCGACTTTACTTCTGCCATTCACCTTAGTGCTAACAATGCGTACCTATATTATAATAGGGGCAATCTTTCAGCCATGCAAAACAAATATGCCGATGCCATTGACGACTATACACGAGCCATAAAACTCGATTCCTCAATCGCCGAGGCATATTACAATAGAGGTGTTGCCTATCTGAAAATGGGTGAAACCGTTAAGGCAACCGCCGACCTCAGCAAAGCGGGCGAACTGGGACTTTACAAGGCTTATAGCATAATAAAGAGCAATGCTAAAAAGTGAAATAAGTAAAAAAAACGCCCATTTCACTTGCAACCAATCAATATATTACATATATTTGCGATATGCTATTGCGCAGTGCAGTAGCAATAACTAAGTACAACTCTTAACTTTATACGTTTATGAAGACATTAGGTTATATCGGAGCATTCCTCGGCGGAGCTATCGCCGGTGCAGCTATGGGCTTGCTATTGGCACCTGAAAAGGGAACTGACACACGCGCTAAAATCAGCGATGTAGTTGATGATTTCTGCAAGAAGCACAACATTAAGTTGACTCGTGGCGAAGTTGACGACCTGGTTGATGACATTAAAGACGCAACTCCTGCTGAGTAATGTTCTCTTCTGACGAAAACATAGAGACGATAGGTCAACTGGTAAATGCCGTAAAGCGCTATGTTGACCTACAGGGCGATTATTTCCGATTTACTATCGTTGATAAGATAGTGCGCCTTGTCACGGCACTTGTCGTGACGGCGGTACTTGCCCTGTTGGCGGCATTCGTGCTCATCTATCTGTCTTTTGCCTTAGCCTATGCCATAGCCCCATTCACGGGCATGGCTTGGGCTTTCTGCATTGTCGCTGGCTTATACATCTTGGTTATGATACTCTTTGCGGTAAATCGCCATAACTGGATAGAGCGCCCGATGGTGCGTTTCTTGGCTGACCTTTTGTTAAAGTAAAGCTATGACACAAGAACAACATTACACATCACTAACAGAAATAGAGGCTCGCAAACAAGAGTTGCGCAGCCAGATACAGGCTGAGGGCAGTAATATTCAGCAACTCACTTCCAACCTGTTTCGCCGTGGCAACGATATTGGTCATTCACCGTCAAAGCGCATTGCCAGTATCATCAGTACAGGCTCCGGACTTTTTGACGGCTTGCTTCTCGGTTGGAAACTATATCGTCGCTTCGGTCCTCGCAGACGCAAGTGAAGGGAATTTTCTAAAGAGAATATAAGGGAAGTATAAGAGAAGTAGAAAGGAAGTTAAAGGGGCAAATGACTCCTAACAGGAGTTGTTAAACATGATAATAAGTTTTGCGGCAAGTATTCCAAAGCATGGATGCTTGCCGCATTTATTTTGAGAAAACAATTGCTTTTAGATTATATGTATCGCCTTTTTCCAAATTACTTAGTGTAGAAGTCGATGAGACGGGTTATGGCACGACGGCATACGGGGCAGAAATCTGGGTTTTCGTTGGTGCGCATACGACAGTCAGGGCAAGCGCGATACACGTTCTTTGTGTCGTAGCCGGCACCTTGATATAGTCCCACGCCACTGACATTGCCGACCATATCCTGCCATTTGCTTGCGAAGTCGGCTTGTGTGGTGATGTTCGGCTCCCATGGCTCTATGTCGGCTGGATACATTGGAATGGCTTCCTCTTCGTAAGCGTACTCGTCGGCAAGTCCGCCAAAGCTGTGCCCAAACTCATGCACCACAACGGGCAATGACTTGGCATGGTGAATGGTGGATAGGGTATAGGAGTTGAGTATGCCGCCACCGCCATAGCGTGGAGAGTTTACAAGTACTATTATGTGTTCGTAGGGTGTGCCTGCCAGTAGTTCGTGCATTTGCTTCAGGTGCAGCGTGGTAAGGTAGCGCTCACTGTAAAAGGTATCGAAATGGCTGCCAAGTGCAGTGCGGCGCCAGATGTTCTTGCCTGGCTCCGAAGTGCCGTCCTCAGCCGACTCTGCCATTACGGCAACTATGTTGAAACGACCCTTCAACGACTTGAACGGCTCGTGGCTGAATAGTGCGCTCATGGCTGTCTCCACGTCTTTCAGGAATGTGGGCATCTGCTCTTTGGTGTAACCCTCAGCCAAATATGCTATGTGTATGCAGCGCGATGTGTCTTCAGCTGCAAGCATTGTCTTATAAGGCATTACGCCGCTGAAGCCGGTGCGGCGTATTAGTATGTCGTTGGGATTTACGTGGTGGGTGAACGTCAGCGCAACCTTGCGTCGGGTGTTAAACAGGTTTATGGTTATGTCAACCTCTTGCTTGGGGAATGGCACCAGAAAAACATTCTCAAACGATTTGCTAATGGTCTTAGCCTCGTCGCTGGTGAGCCACTCCTGAAACAGCGTTGAGAAAGAGTTCTTGTCTAGTGTCTTGCCCGTGGCGTGGCTCTTGACTATTATTTGCCCGTTGCCCTCAAGCGGCAGCTCCGCCATGCGTAGGCGCTTGCCATACCATCGAGGTTCGAGGCAAAGTTCGTCAACGGCAATGTGCTGCTCAGAGGCAGAGCCAGAGAAAATATAGTCAATACGAAGCGTAGAGTCAGAGAAATGCTCGTTAAAGTCTTGAGCATCGGCACTGGCAGCAAAGCCAACGGCGGTCAGGAGTAAAAATATCAGCTGTTTCATGTGTGCAAAGGTAAGAAACAAAATGTGAACAAATTATTGATAAACAATTTTAGAATGGAATATTATGCTCGGTGCACTATGCGTCTTGGTCGTCGTCCGATTCAAATATCGTATCACAAATACGCTCAAAAGATTCTTTCGCTTCAGTGATGAATTTCTCTGGAGCGTTTATAACTTTTGCCATCTTTGCAATGAAAGTGCAGAAATCAGGATTGATATTATTCAGCTTTTCTATGGTGTTATAGTCAAGCGTCTTTTCACGTGCAGGATATAAAACCATCCAATTGCTGTCTTGCATCTGAATGATGCCGATGCCGTAAGCATTGTTCAGTCGTGCCATTTCCTCTTCAAGTCCATCGTTTATCTCAAAGGCTACAAGATAGCCGAAGTTTGCCCAGTTGGAATTTGACAATGCTTGGAAATAGTATTGCTTCAACTGATAGTCAGATTCAATCTTCTTTTTCAATTCGTATGAATATAAGCGTACTATTTCTTTAGGCTCAGATCGTTTAAGCAGTGACAATGTTGCTTCATTCTTATAATCTTCAAACTCTACGCCTATAATGTCGGGATGTACCCATTTTTGCGCTGGGTCAGTTCTTGTAGATGATTTCTCGTGGAAAATTGTCTTTGCGTAGATACTTCTTGTCCGAAGATAACTACAGAATAGCTTATGTAAAGAGCGCTCATCAAAATTTCTTGTTGCCTCACACTCATGCTTCTTTTCAGTATGCATAGTGATGTTTGTTCCTGCAATCAAAGCCTCTATTTCCGCCCCATAGCGAGTGATGTCGCAACACGTACCAATAGACCCTGTGGAGTTTTGTAGTTTCTGCGACATGCTCTTGCGGGAAATCATTTGTTCCTTCCATTCCACTTTTCTGCGGTGTGGAAGTTCTGTATTGGGAACATAATAATAATCCCCTGCGATTGTCCCTACATAATATGTACCTTCTCCAGAAGGACAAATAACAATATCGCCAATCTGTAATCCTTTAGTTATAGTCCAAAGAAATCCGCAGGCAATACCTGCTGCGGTTTTACTTTTCTCTGGATTACTTTCTTGCCAAACGGGAATCATTTTCTCATTGAATTGCCTCCAATTATTAAAGAGACTATCAGAAAGGTCTTGGTGAATTTCAAAGTTTGCGCCAATATAATTTTCCTTACGGCACATCTTGGCATAACGACCGGCACGGCCCAACATTATTCTGTTATACTTCTTTGCCATAATATGTTTTATTATTGATTACATTTTTGTATACATGGGGTTTTACTGTTTCTTGTTTTTAAGCATCTTTTTCTTCTCGCTTTTCAATCTGCGTTCCACCTTTTTAACGTCTTCGGCTGGTGGAAGGTTCTCTGGAATGATACCTCGCTCGGTTAGCATCTTGCGAACAGCGGCATTATTGTCGATATGTTCTTTTGCGATAGAAGTTTCGCCATGAAGGTCTTTGGCTTGTACATTGACACTGGTCATTTCTGCGGCAAAATCCTTAGCCTTAATACTGATGGTGGGGAGAAAATCTGCAAGAGGACGAGTTTGGGGCATTCCCATACGATGCTTCATCATGTTTGTACTGAGACGAAAAAGGGCTTGGTCTCCCTTGGAACGAATAACGGCAAAGGTTCTATCGTTAACACCTCGTTCGTAAAGGATACCAGAGAGTTTGCGCTCTGTTTCTTGAAGCTTTGTTCTCGCCTTCACGCGTTCCACTTCTAACAATCGTTGTTCTATTAGTTCTGCATGACGGGTTTGTACAGCAAAATATGTTTGTGCAAAAGCTATTTGTGGTTTTCGTGGGTCGCCATTTTGTGCAATAAGATAGCTGGCATAGCGAGTAAGCATAATATCGTCAATCTCACGCTTGGCACCAGACCCCAACTCTACCATTTTATTGACGTCAATAAAATGGTCAAGAACCGTTTGCCCTGCGTTTAGGCATGCCTCTTTCGCCTTGTTTACAACGTTTGTAAAGTTTTGCCAAAGAGTGTATCCAAACAACTTTTGCAAATCTCTTGCGCTCCAGCACTCTGTCTCATCAATAGTACAGACCGCATCTTCAAAACTCTTGAATAGAGCGAGTATATCTTCTTTTTTCATTTCTTGAGTTTTTATGAAAGATGAAATAGATAAAGATTTATGGCTACAAATTTATGAATAATAATTGAAACTTATCCATATGTAATGTATAAATGTAATGGAATTATTGGCATGAAATGACAATTGTTTTGTATCTTTGCAGAGATTTATGAAGAAGATAGTCGCTTTGGTGGCGCTGATATGGCTGTATGGTTTGGGTGTGAACGCCCAGATGCGACGCAATCAGGCATACCAATTATACATAGAACAATATAAGGATGTGGCGGTGGAGCAGATGCTTCGCTACAACATACCCGCCAGCATTACGTTGGCACAGGGATTGCTGGAGAGTGGCGCTGGCAGAAGCACTTTGGCAACTAAGGGCAACAACCATTTCGGTATAAAGTGTCACGACTGGACTGGTCCGTCAATGCAGAAAGATGATGATGAGCGCAATGAATGTTTTCGTGTGTATAACTCGGCAAGGGAAAGCTACGAAGACCATAGCAAGTTTCTGTGTAAAGGGCAGCGCTACAGAAGTCTGTTCTCGCTGAGCAGAACCGACTCTAA
>CAZPNJ010000069.1:0-847 GCA_964587765.1 uncultured Prevotella sp. | reverse complement strand
TGCAACCAATCCTGCGTATGCGTCAAAGCTGATAGGTATAATAGAACTGTATGGGCTTGACCAGTATGACCGCCAGACACGATACGACAAATTCCTTGTGCAGCGCTCTAACGACAAGCCTGCCGTTACGGGTGGTAGCCTGCACAGGATATATCGCTGCAATAAGAACTATTACATAATCGCTCGCGAGGGTGACACCTTCAAATCAATAGGTAAGGAGGTGGGCATATCGTGGCGCAAACTGGCACGATACAACGAGCGTGACAAACATCACGTATTGCATAATGGTGACATTGTTTATCTGAAGAAAAAGCGCACCAAAGCAGACAAGTCGTTTAAGCATGTGCCACACGTGGTAAAACCGGGTGAGAGCATGTATTCTATTGCGCAGATGTATGGCATAAGACTGAAGTCGCTATATGAGAAAAACGATTTGCCTACTTTCTATGACATATCAGTAGGAGACAGGCTGAGAGTGTATTAGCAATTCGCAATGCGTGATGCGCAATTATAGAGGAACAGAAGAAAATGAATAAGGCAGAACAAGAACTGAGGCGTAAAAGCCCGGTACAGATACGAAATAAGAAAGCGTCGTTTGAGTATTTCTTTGTAGATACTTTCACGGCGGGAATAGTGCTTACGGGTACTGAGATAAAGTCTATACGCATGGGTAAGGCCTCGCTGGTAGATAGCTTTTGCTATATCAACGATGGCGAATTGTGGGTAAAGGGCATGAATATCTCGCCGTATTTCTATGGCTCGTTTGCCAATCATGAGCAGAAGCGCGACAGAAAACTGTTGCTGACCAAGCGCGAGATACACAAGTTGCAAGAAGCAACCAAGCAAC
>CAZPNJ010000068.1:0-8474 GCA_964587765.1 uncultured Prevotella sp. | reverse complement strand
AACGACCCCCTGATTAACAGTCAGGTGCTCTAACCAACTGAGCTATTGAAGCATTCCTGAGACATTCTCTTTTTGAATGTGGGTGCAAAGGTATAGGGTTTTGGTGAAACCTCCAAATTTTTAGCGTATATTTTTTAAGAAAAGGTGGAAAAAGCCTTGTTTTTAGGGCTCTCTCACTTGTCCCTGACCCTCTATGAGCCACTTGTAGGTAGTGATTTCCTCAAGAGCCATTGGTCCGCGCGGTCCTAACTTTTGCGTGCTGATGCCTATTTCTGCACCCAATCCAAACTGTGCGCCATCGGTGAAACTGGTTGGAGCGTTCCAATAGACGCAAGCCGCATCTACGTTAGCCTGAAACTTATGTGCGGTCTCAGCATTGGCGGTTATTATGCACTCGCTATGCCCTGAACCGTACTGCGCAATATGTTGCATCGCCTCGTCAACGTCGCTGACGGTCTTTATGGCCATGGCGTAGTCCATGAATTCAGTGCCGAAGGTGTCGGCGGTGGCGTGGTGAAGTAGTTCTTTGGGGTAAGCGTCGGCAAGTGCGGCGTAAGCCTTTTCGTCGGCGTAGAGCTTCACGTCGTGATTAACGAGAGGCTCGCAAAGTCTGGAAAGGTCAACGAGTCGGCTCTCCGCTATGAGCAGGCAGTCGAGGGCGTTGCACACACTTGGGCGGCGCGTCTTAGCGTTGTTTATTATCTTTGCTCCCATCTCGGCGTCACCATCTACATCAAAGTATGTATTAACTACCCCAGCACCTGTTTCTATAACAGGTACACGGGCGTTGTCGCGAACAAACTGAATCAGTTTTTTACCACCTCGTGGAATACAAACGTCAATATATCCAACAGCATTTAGCATCGCTGCTGTCGCCTCATGCGTAGCGGGCAGAAGTTCTACGGCAGACTCACTGATGGAATGTTTTTTCAGTACCGAGTGAATAAGACTGATGATTGCACGGTTTGACTCATCAGCGTCCTTGCCACCTTTCAGCACACACGCATTGCCACTCTTAAAGCAGAGCGAGAACACATCGAAAGAAACGTTTGGGCGAGCCTCATATACAATGCCTATTACACCGAAAGGAACGCTCACACGGCGCAGATGAAGTCCATTGTCGAGTGCCTTTTCCTTCAGCACCTTTCCTAACGGTGAGGGCAGCGACGCAACATGAAGCATATCTGAGGCAATGCCTGCCAAACGGTCTTTTGTCAGTTGCAGGCGGTCGTAAAGCGGATTTTGCCTGTCCATCTTTGCCAAATCCTTAGCGTTAGCTGCCAACAATGGCTCTATATTCTGGTTTATGGCATTGGCTACATCGGTCAACACCTCATTGCGCTTGTCGTCGCTGAGCAAAGAGATTGTTTTGCTTGCAGCCTTGACCCTACGAAAAACTTCTTCCAACATATATTATTCCATATAAAGATAATCGTAATGAACGAGTGGCTTAATATCGTGTACGCCGATATTATTCTTAGCATCGGTACTGCTATAAGCGCTACGCCCTACAGCCACAAGATTGCCCTGCTCATCGTCAATGTTTATGATGTCGCCCTCTTCAAACTCGCCCTCCACGGCCACTACGCCTACCAGCAACAGGCTGGTGGCCTTAGCGCCTTTCAGGGCTTCCACCGCCTTGTCGTTTATCACCACCTTACCCTTGGCGAAGCTACCGCTGTGGGCTATCCACTTCTTAACGGTGCTGGCGGCGTCAGGGTTAGGCACGAACTCGGTGTGCATGGTTTCCATTGGGTGTTCAACCAAGTCAATGAGTATATTGTCGGTCTTGCCGTTAGCGATAATAACCTTTATGCCCTCTTCTGCCACCTTGCGCGCTATGCCCACCTTAGTGAACATGCCACCTCTGCCAAAGCCACTCTTTGCGTCGATAATATACTCGCTGATGTCTCTGCCAGGGTAAACCGTGGGTATGACTCGGGTGCGAGGGTTTGACGGCTCACCGTTGTATATGCCGTCAACGTTGCTGAGAATGATCAGCGTCTCAGCTCCCATCATCGACGCCACGAGCCCCGACAGTTCGTCGTTGTCGGTAAACATAAGTTCGGTCACGCTGATGGTGTCGTTTTCGTTGACTATAGGTATCACGTCGTTTTCAAGCATCACCGTCATGCAGGCTCTCTGGTTGAGATACTCACGCCTCGTGGCGAGGCTCTCCTTAGTGGTTAGCACCTGCCCAACGTGTATGCCATATTCACGGAACAGGTTGTAATAAAGTCCTATCAGTTTTACCTGTCCGAGTGCAGAATATAACTGACGTTCCTCCACGCTGTCGAGCTTGTGGCTGACCTTCATTTCGTCTCTGCCGCTCGATATAGAGCCAGACGAAACAAGTATCACCTCATAGCCATTGCGCCTGAGCCAAACTATCTGGTCAACTATGGCAGATATGCGTGTTACGTCGGTCTTGCCGTCTTCACGCATCAGCACATTACTGCCCACCTTTATCAATATTCTTTTCTTACGTTTCATATTAGATTAGTTTATGACAGTCCTGCTTTTAGTCCTTCTATCACGGCATTTGTGAAGCCGTTGCGCTCCATGGCGTTTAGTCCTTTGATGGTTACGCCGCCAGGGGTTGTAACCTTGTCAATCTCTGCCTCAGGGTTAGCACCCGTAGCCTGCAACAGTTTTACCGCGCCGTTCATAGTCTGAAGAACAATCTTTTGAGCATCAGCCGCCTTAAAGCCTAACTCTACGCTGCCTTCAACAGACGCTCTGACATAACGCATGGCGTATGCAATGCCACAACTGGCTATAGTGCAGCCGGCAGCCAGCAGTCGTTCTTCGGTGACTATTGTCTCGCCCACCTCATCAAAGATACTCTTTACCTGATTTGTTTCCTCTTTTGTGGCACCTACAGGCACAAGAAATGTCATTGACGCCTTTTCAGATATGCCAATGTTAGGTATGCAAAGGAAGAAATGCGGCTTCTTGCCACCCTTGTCAAGCCACGACAACACGTCAGCCGACTTAACACCTGCGGCAACCACTACGAGCAGTTGGCGGTCATAGTTAAGACTTTCTTTTATGCCACGCAGCACTTGCTCTTCAAGCCACGGCTTTACAAAGGTCATTACCACGTCGCCCTTTTGCGCAGCCACAGCATTATCAGTCGTAACGCTGACACCTTTCTTCTCAAAGTCTTCGAGAACATTCTTGTTAGGGTCGGCAATAGTTATGTCGCCAGCCTTAAACACATTGGTCTTTAACAGTCCCTCCACGGTAGAGCCGCCCATTGCTCCTGCTCCTATTACAGATATCTTCATATTGGTTTATAAGTTATGTAGCACTTTCGTAAATCGTTGTATAAAATCGTCAGCCTCAGCCCTGCTTAAACAAAGCGGTGGCAGCAGACGCAAAATGTTTGTTGAAGCGGCACCTGTAAAGCAGTGCTCTTCAAAGATAAGTTTCTGACGAACCTCTTTCTGCGGCACGTCAAGTTCAATGCCAATCATCAGTCCACGACCACGCACATCAGTTATATGCTGTTCTGTCTGTTGCAGTTTCTTCAGTTGGGCAATAAGATACTCGCCCACGGTGTTAGCATTGTCAACAAGGTGTTCACTCTCTATAACGTCAAGCACTGCCAATGCAGCCGTGCAAGCCATGTGGTTGCCGCCAAAGGTTGTACCCAACTGGCCATACTCAGGTTTGAAGTCGGGCGATATTAGCACTGCGCCCATAGGGAAGCCGCAACCGATACCCTTGGCCACTGATATTAAGTCGGGGCGAATGCCAAGCCACTGGTGAGCGAAAAACTTACCGGAACGACCATAGCCGCACTGTATTTCATCGCATATAAGCACTGCGCCATACTTTTCGCAAGCCGCCTTCAGACCCTGCGCAAACTCTGGTGTAACCATGTTTATGCCGCCAACACCTTGTATGCACTCCAAGATGCAAGCACACACATCACCTTTCTTCAACTCTTCCTCCCATGCGTCAAGGTCGTTCATAGGCAGGAATGTGGTGTGTCCATTGGAATTTATCGGTGCTATAATCTTGGGATTGTTTGTTACCTCAACGGCAAGCGATGTTCTGCCATGGAATGCTTTGTTTTGCGACAATACGCGAGTCTTGCCAGTCTTAAACGATGCCAGCTTCAGACAGTTTTCGTTAGCCTCAGCACCGCTGTTTATCAAGAAAAGACTGTAATCTTCATATCCGCTGACCTTGCCTAGTCGCTCAGCCAACTCCACCTGCAACTTATTTATAACTGAATTGCTGTAAAATGGCAACTTATCGAGCTGACTTTTCATCATCTCCGTATAGTGCGGGTGACAATGTCCGATGCTTATTACGGCGTGACCGCCATACAGGTCAAGATACTCCTGCCCCTTATCATCCCACACCTTACAGCCTTTGCCTTTTACAATGTTTACATCATATAATGGATATACGTCGAATGGTTTCATAATAAAGAATTATGAGTTTTGAATTTTGAGTTATGAGTTATTCTCGCTGCTCTGCGATTATGCATTATGAATTGTGAATTATGCATTAAAACGCTGCCGCCTTTAATCTCAATCCCTCGGTTTCGTTAAGCCCGAACATAATGTTCATGTTCTGCACAGCCTGACCCACAGCGCCCTTCAACAAGTTGTCTATGGCTGAGGTAATAAGCAGTTTGTCGCCCACCTTGTCGCAGTGAACAAGAGCCTTGTTGGTGTTTACCACCTGTTTCAGGTCTATTGCAGAGTCAACGTAATGGGTAAATGCTGCATCGGCATAGAACTCTTTGTAGCCCTCGACTATTTCTTCCAAAGGTTTGTCGGTGCGTACTACCTCAGTGGCAAATATACCACGAGCGAAGTCGCCACGATAAGGAATAAAGTCAATGTCGGCTGACAGATAACCCTGCACCTGTCTTAGGCTTTGGCATATCTCAGGCACGTGTTGGTGGTTGAAGGCCTTGTATATGCTAATGTTTCCGTTACGCCAAGAGAAATGAGTGGTTGCACCGGGTTTTTGTCCTGCTCCGGTAGAACCTGTTATGGCGTTTACGCTTACGTTGTCGTTGATAAGGCACATCTTTGCCGCAGGCAGCAGTCCCAGCTGAATACATGTGGCAAAGCAACCGGGGTTAGCCAAGTGATTAGCACCGGCAATCTTATCCTTGTTTATTTCTGGCAGTCCGTAAACGAAGTCGTGGTTATCGGCAGTGGTTGGCTCATTACCATTATATCCAGCCGCCGCCAAGCGGAAGTCTTGCGCAAGGTCTATTATCTTTACGCTCTGGGCAATCTCATATTTCTTCAAGAACTCTTCGCTCTTGCCATGACCGAAGCAGAAGAATATCACATCTACGTTTGGATTGCTCAGCGACAACTCGTTATTGCCAGTAAACTTCAGGTCGCAATCGCCATAGAGTCCTTCGTGAACGCTTGCCACATCTGTGCCTGCATGGCTTTCAGAGTTAGCAAAGATGATTTCAGCCTCAGGGTGATTTACAAGCAGTCTGATGAGTTCGCCACCCGTATAGCCCGCTGCGCCGAAAATTCCAACGCGTATCATATTATAACTTCCTCCTCTTTAGGCATCAGTGCCCACAATATGAGGTATCCAAAAACTCCGGGAATACCTGCTGAGAACAGTGTCAGCACAAGCCATACTATTCTGACTGTGTCGCGGTTGAAACCGAAGAAGTTAGCCAATCCGCCACAAACGCCGGCTATCCATTTGTCTCTCGACCTTAACAATTTCTTTTCGTTGTCCATAGTTCTTATCTTTTTTCGTTAGTATGTGTTCCGTAATAAACTCTCAGCGGCGTAGAAAGCACCTTTATGAAACCCTTTGCCTCTTCAGCGGTCCAGCCGTGTTGCATCTCACCATATTCGCCAAGTTTTGACTTCTGCAAGTCATCAGGGCTGTCAACACCTACCGTTTCAAATCCTAATGGGCGCAACTTCAGTATGGCAGTGCCGTTAACATTACGCTGCGAAGAGGTGAGCATAGCCTCTATATCGGGCATTACCGGCTCAAGATACTGACTTTCGTGCAGGAACATGCCGTACCAGTTGGCAACTTGGTCTTTCCAATACTGCTGCCATTTGCTCAGTGTTGATTTCTCAAGCAGGCGGTGTGCCTCGATGATGAGTTTAGGTGCGGCAGCCTCAAAGCCAACACGACCTTTTATGCCGATAATAGTGTCGCCAACATTGCAGTCGCGACCTATGCCATAGGCAGCGCCTATTTCTTCAATCTTCTGTATGGCCTTGACCTTATCATCGAAGTGCTCGCCGTTTACGGCGTCAATCTCGCCTTTCTTAAACGTAATCTTCAGCACAGATTCCTCTTGCTTGGTGACGTGTTTCAGATAAGCCTCTTCGGGCAGTCCCTGGGTGGGGTCTAACAGTTCGCCACCACAGATGCTTGTTCCCCAGATACCTACGTTATATGAATACTTCAGTTTGGTGAAGTCAGCATAGAAGCCGTTAGCGTTAAGATAGTCAACCTCTTCTTGTCTTGAAAGAGCATGGTCGCGAGTAAGGGTAATTATTTCAACACCCGGTGCCATAACAAGGAAGGTCATGTCGAAACGTATCTGGTCGTTGCCCGCACCCGTTGA
This sequence comes from uncultured Prevotella sp., assembly GCA_964587765.1. Lineage (GTDB taxonomy): Bacteria > Bacteroidota > Bacteroidia > Bacteroidales > Bacteroidaceae > Prevotella. Next base: position 1,882 of record CAZPNJ010000068.1, on the reverse strand, counting down.
GCCGTGTGCTATGGCATCAGCGCCAATCTCGTTGGCATATCTGGCAATGGCGATGGCTTGGAATATGCGCTCGCTCGACACCGATATGGGGTAGCAGTTGTTGCGCATGACGTTGCCGAAAATCATGTATTTGAGCGACTTTTCATAGTATTCCTGCGTAACGTCGAGTGTTACATATTCCTTAGCACCCAACTTAAAGGCGTTGGCTTCATTGGTCTTCAGTTGCTCCTTACTGAAACCACCTGTATTGGCACAGGCAGCGTAAACGTCCCAACCCTCTTTAGCCAGTTTCATTACTGTGTATGAGGTGTCAAGGCCTCCACTGAACGCAACTACAACTTTCTTCTTACTCATATCTTTAATCCTCTCTTAATTATTGTCAATTTTGTGTATTCTCTCTATAACCTCTTGCGGCAACTTGGCTGGCAAGTGCTCCTCAGGGTCGTAAAGCATGGCGGTGCAAATGCAGTAACGGCGATTGGTACGGTGCAGCACGTCAACGTTTATACAGCCCTCGCAACCACGCCAGAACGACTCATCGTCGGTAAGGTCGTTGAATGTAACTGGGTGATAGCCCAACTGAGTGTTCATCTTCATCACTGCCGACCCACTTGTCAGCGAAAAGATTTTTGCCTTTGGCCAACGCACACGAGCCAGCGTAAATGTCATGTTCTTAATCATCTTTGAAACGCCCATGCCACGAAAGTCGGGGTGAACAATGAGTCCGCTCGTAGTGACATACTGTTTGTTGCCCCATGTTTCAATATAACTGAAGCCTACAAAACGGTCGCCCGAAAGAGCAATGACTGCTTTCGCCTCTTTCATCTTCGTTGCCAGATACTCGTGTGTGCGCTTTGCGATACCAGTGCCACGCACCTTGGCGGCATCGGCTATAGTTTTCAGTATGGTGTCAACATACTTCTCGTGAGAAGCATCGGCAACCATGACCTTTATTTCTTCCATTTCTTCGTGTTTAAGAAAAACGTTCTTTTTGTATTGATTAAATATTTTCAAGAACAGTCTTTATGTCCTTTACTATATTTTCGTGGCTGTAGCGTTCCTGCACCACGATTATGATAGTGTCATCGCCAGCAATGGTGCCAAGTATGCCTTTTATCTTGCCATTGTCAATGTTGTATGCGATGCTGCTTGCATAGCCCGGGCGAGTTCTGATGACAGCCAGATTGCCAGAAAAAGTAATAGACAGCATACCCGGAAGGGTCATCATCTTTACGGCCGACTGGGGCTTTCGCACACGTTTATACATTGTTTCGTTAGGCAACACATAAACATAGTGTCCGTTCATGCTGGCAGCCTTTGCCACCTTCAGTTGTTTCAGGTCACGGCTCAGCGTTGCCTGCGTAACTTCAATACCTTCATTCTTTAACGCCAGTAGCACCTCCTCCTGCGAGCCTAACTCTTGGCTCGAAATAAGCATTTTTAGCGCTTCTAGTCTGTTCTTCTTTTCTTTCATGTGACTGTATTTTTATACAATTTCTGGCGCAAATATACAGTCATTCTGCATATTATACAAGGATTTCTGTATTTTTTTGCACTTTTAGACCCTCTTCTGTATATTTATTCATTTAACTAAATATCCTCGTCTTTATTATGATATTAAAGCCAATATGTGGGCAATTCCACAAAATAATCGCATTGTTTTATAAATAATGTGCCATATATTTTGTAAATTAATTCTTTTTACTCACCTTTGCACCCAATTTTAAGGAATGTGTAAATAACACATCCATCATGAATTGATATATATAGTCGAATAAAATGGAAGGAGTTTCAGTTATAATCCCAACTTTTAACAGGGCACATCTTTTAAACAAAACCGTGCCTACGTATCTTCAAGAGGGCGTGAACGAATTCATTCTCG
>CAZPNJ010000067.1:6579-8799 GCA_964587765.1 uncultured Prevotella sp. | reverse complement strand
CACACTTACAAACCGGGAATAGTATATAACCTCGCCGAGGCTCGCCTTGACGTGAAAAACTATTGGCGCAACAAGAAGCACCCCACGCTGACTGTATACTACAAGGGCGTATATGCCGGTTACGCTAAATACTCGCTCATGCTTGGCAAGGAGGGCAAGCAGGGGTCGGTGGCACACGCCGGCGTAATGGCTGGTATGATAAAGCCGCTGCACATATACCAGAACGGTAACAGCATAGACTTGGAACTCAGCGCCGGCATTGGCGTGGGCTTCACACAATACGACAAATACACCTACGACGCAGAGAGCAACTGCTACCCCACCACAGGCAAAGAGGGGTGGCAACTGATAAAGATGCCTATAGTATCGGATATGCGCGTGGGACTGATATACCGCTTCGGCAACTATCCGAGCAACAAGAAGTATCGCAACCGCTACGACGCTGACGCTGCCTTCAGAACGACTATGGACAGCATCAGCAGCGCAAGAAAGGCACAGGCGTTCCAAGACAGTTTGAACACGGAGCAGTACAACGAGATTTACAACTACTACAAGCACATATACGACTCTATCTGTGGCGTGACCACAACCCATGCTGAGGCAACTCAGGCAAAGGGCTTGTTCTCAAGTTACGCTGACGAATCGATGTCGCCAAAGGATCGAAAGAAAGCCGAGAAAAAGGCTGAGCAGGACCGCAAGAAGGCGGCTAAGCAAGCCGAGAAAGAGCGCCATGAGAAAGAGAAAGCCGACAAGAAAGCTGCAAAGGCTGCAGCTGCAACTAAGGAAGATAGCGCCGCCGACAAGGCTGCAAAGGCAGAGGCAAAAGAAGAGGAGGAGAAGAAATGAACAAGAAGTTACTATACATATTGACCCTCTGTTTGCCACTGACAATGGCGTGTACCGACGTGGAACTGTGCGATGAAAGCACTCACCCACACGAGGCAAGCGTAAAGTTCACATACGACTGGCAGCACATAACCAGCGGCAACAGCGCACCAGACTCGATGAAGATGCTGGGCGAGCGCATAGTTAACGCCCGAAAATATGCCATGCAGTTGAGCGCCCTCACCGGCACAGGCAAGACATTGTACACCGAAGACCCCGACACGACAGTGACAAACCCCAATAACATAAGTGCGTTTAAGGTGCGCACAGGCTCGTATCGCTGGCTGACATACAACGAGGACAACCTGACGTTTGACTTTGACGCACTAAACGCCATTGAGGCGGAGAAGCAAAACTCGTGGCAGATGGAGGCACTGAACCTGAAATACAGAAGTTTCAAGAAAGAAAGCAGCGAGGTAACAGCAGCCATAAATGACTGGGAGGACTTTAACGCATACAGCGACTTCGTAGTAACCACTCGACCCACGATTTACGCAGGGGGCGTTGACTTGGTTGACATTGGCAGCGGCGAAAGCAAGGCACTGACGCTGACACCAACACCCATCACCCACGCCATAACGCTGACCTTTGACGTAGTGAAAGACAGCACCGACACCATACACTTCAAGATAGACTCAATAAAAACCGAGATAGCTGGCATACCAGAGGCGGTGGAACTTTATAACAGACACCTCAACATAAGCAACACGTATAAGACAATAGTCGAAACGAGCATGATGAATCTGACGACAGGCACCGCTACCGACGACACCACAAACCACAGGCTGAGATGCACCGCCACGCTAAATGCCACCGGCATAATGGGCAGCAAGACAGCCGACGAACTGACGGGTGCCGGCATAATGCAGGTGGTGATATACGCCACTACCGACAGCATGGGCATCAAGGTGAGGAAGATGTATCAGGGTAAGATAAATCTGCACAACTCGCTGCTGAACGCCGCCATAACCACCGACACGGGCTACGGCTATGCCGAGAGCACATTGGGTGGTGGCACCGTATGGGTAGAGTCGCAACTGCTGCTTAACTCCAACGGTGTGGTTGAAGAGGAGAAAGAGCCTGGCTACTACCACGAGCCGATAACCAAAGACAAGTGGATAGCGTGTAAGAACACCACGATAGAATAGACCGCAAATAGAAAGACAATTTGTTGAACACTATATATAATAAGGTATATGAGAATTAAGAACTACATATCATTATTGGCTGCGATGCTGACCATCGCACTCGCAGGCTGTACTGATTCTTACCCTGGCACAGACTACCAGCCTCTATATCCTAATTTGCATGCCAACGACATACCTATAAAGGTGA
>CAZPNJ010000067.1:0-6569 GCA_964587765.1 uncultured Prevotella sp. | reverse complement strand
CACCAGAGGCACCGGCTCGTTTGACGGTAAGAACCCTATGAAATACAAGAACGCCATATTCTATGTGTATGCCTTCAGAGCGAAAGACGATGTACAGGGCGACCTTGCCACTCCCGTAACGCTGACCAGCAGAATGAGCGGCGACTCGGCTTCGCTTAACTGCCTCGTTGACGGAACGATATACAACATTGGCATGGCAGCAAAGATTGCGGCTAACGGCTCAAGCACACTGGCGTTTGTTGATGAACAGACTAAGACGCAGAAGAAAAATATGTATTACAGCAATATGTATGACGACATAGGCTATAACTTCTTCGCATATCACATTGACGACTATCAGCCCACGGCGGCTAACTTCCACCGTGACACCGACATGATATACTACGACTTGGTGGTTGACGGTGCACAGGACATATTGGTGGGTAAAGCGCCGTCACTGACGCTGACAACGATTGACTCGCTGTACGACAGACTGAAACTGAGCGATGAGAAGCGCATAAGATTTGCCAACATCGGAGCGTATAACACCTATGCCGGCAAAGCTGGCGTTCACCCGATAATTGACATGAACCACGCACTGACGAAGATAAAGTTTGAATTTGTGGCCGGCGACGAACTGGTTGAAGATATAAAACTCAGAGACGTCACACTGACCGGCAAGAACGCCGGCAAACTGGTTGTAGCGGCAAAGGACCTTGACTTGGTAGGCTTCCACCCGAACGAGAGATACGCAACTCTGCACCTGCGTGAGAGTTCGTCAGACGGTGTTACGCCGGGCTTCTACATAAGAGAGAACAACGGCTATCAACTGCACTGGAACGACTCGCTGGCAGCGATGGAACTGTTCGAGCGCCCTGCACACAGATTAGGCGAAAGCATAATGCTGGTACCGGCACAGAGCTACATCATGGGCGTGGACTATCAATACACGTTTGAGGCGATTGACACCGTGCAGAGGTCAATGGCATTTCAGACCATCGACGCACACATAGAATACGAACTGACGGCACCGCACGACTCTATCAACTACGACAAGGCGACGGAGTCGTACATATTCAAACCGGAAAACGAATACACCGTGACCTTCGCCATCAGAGGCAGAGACCACATGGAGGCGAGAATAACAAGTCGCAAGAACATCTGAATCAGAAACGAATGAAAAGATATTTGTACATAATAGTCCTGATAATGTTATCGACAAGCACCTGCAAGGCACAGATGATTGCCGTTAACACCGACGTGCTGAACGATGTCGCCATGGTGCCAAACATAGGCTTTGAACTGGCGACGGGCAACAGCACCACGCTGACGCTGCAAGGAGCATACGCCACAAGGGCATTGGGCAAAGAAATAAGAATTGCCGCACTGCAACCTGAACTGAGATACTATCTCTCGCGCCGTACCATGCACAACGAGTTTGTGGGCATAGGGGCTATAGGTGCTTCGTACAAGATAAACTGGAAGAACAAGATTTACGACGGCGACGCACTGGGCATAGGGCTGACATTCGGCTATGTGTGGAACTTGTCGCAACGCTTTAGCGTTGATTTCCACGCTGGACTGGGTGTTGTTACATACAAGCACAAGGAATACTACGATGGCGACGACTATCAGAACTACTCGGAAAGCGGCAAGACGCTGACCAATGCCAAGGGCTATTATCTGATACCCACAAGAATTGGAATATCACTCTCATACATCTTAAAATAAGGCAACAATCATGCGCAACGTTGATTTGAGACATATTATGCTACTACTGGCGATGATGCTGACCATAAACATCAGCGCACAGGACGACGGACAAGCCGACAACAACAGGTTTGACGCTAACTTTGACATCTCACAGAAAACGTTTGGCAGTAAATCGAAACTAAAACACAGCGAGGTAAGATACCAGCGATTCAACACCTATAAGCAGGCTCAGCAATATGCCAGCCAGATAGAGGCGGCAATGAAGCGTGAGAACTCTGCCGGCGCAGCCGACAACGGGCCTGGCTCGGAAGAGTTGATAAAGCGATTAGCACTGAACCTGAGGGCATCGCGCAGCAACGGTACGTTCACCGCACGCGTGGAGGAAGGTATGGGTGTGCTCATCGTGGGTGAAGAGGGCGCCGCAGCCATAGAGATAAAGAAAGGACAAAAGCAATACAGCATTACTCTACAGGGAGTTGCCGCCATAGAAATTGATGAAGTCATAAAGACCGAGAAGCGCAAACCGCCAATCGTAAAGCGAGTGCCATCGACCGACACTGGTTGGGAGGTTAGCTTCAACATAAACGCACACTTCGAGCCAGGCTGGGTGAACAAGAGTTCCAGAGTGATAATTCAGCCGGTGGTAATAGACTGTATGACGGAAGACACGGTAAGCTATCTGGCGCCGCTGGTATATGAGGGCGAAGACTATCACCCACTGCAAGACAAACGCATGGGCTTTAACTATATGAAGTACGACCCAGTGGCAAAGGGCTTTAACCCTGGGCACGTACTGAGAGAGAATGAGCCGTTTGACCTTGACACGAACGTGGTGTATCGCAAGGAAGAGAAAGACCGCACGTACAAAGGCGCATACTTCCTCGTGCTGGAAGACTATACACACAAGATGTTTGACAATGGCTGCGAGGGCACCGGCTCTTGCTTGAGTTTCAAGCCGTTCAAATTCCTGAACTTTAACGTTGCTGCCGCCGAGCTGCCACTGACAACGGAGTATTACGACATGGCTGAATCACGTGTGCGAGACGTGCCACGCGACCTTCAACTGCGATTCATTGTGGGTAAGGACGAACTGACCAACGACTCGTCAAACAACCGAATACTAAACGACCTGACCCACGAAATGAGGGCATACGGCGACCGACTGACACAAATCAGAATAGAGGGTGCGGCATCGCCTGAAGGTAGTTTGAAACTGAACCAGGAACTGGCTAAGAAGCGTGCGCTGAAAGCACAGACCATGATTAGAGGGCGCTTAGGAAGGAAAGCCGACTATGTGCGTCTGCCCGCTCCTACCGTTGTGGTACACACATGGGAAGACGTGGCAAAGAAGTTGGAAGACAACGATGAAGAGGACAGAGCCAAAGAGATTAGAAACATTATAGCAGCCGAGGGCGAAGCCAACTGCTATGGCAGAATAAAGTCATTGGCTTACTACGACTCAACGATAGTGCCCATATTGGAGAGTCAGCGTGTTATGAAGTGTTCATATCAGTATGAGGTGGACCATGTGATGGACGCCGACGAGGTGGTTACCGAGTTCCGCACATACAAGGCTGACTATGTATCGGGCAAGAAAGATTTGTCTGACGGTGACTACTATAACCTGTTTGCATCGATAAAGGACAGCGCAGAGTTAGACATACTGACCGACATCGCATATCGCCACATAGTACGTCAACCGGCATACGAAATGCTGAAACTGGCGCCGTATGTTGCCAACAAGATGGCTATAAAGAACATACGCAAGGGCATTTACGATGAGAAGGTGCTGAGCCCGTTCATTGACTTCTACATAAGACAGGTGAACGCCGTAAACCACCAGACGGGCGTAAAGGTGAACCGCCGAGAGATGTTGATTAACCAAGCGGTCAATATGTTCCAGAACAACAAGGTGGATACGGCTCAGTATTACCTTGATATGCTAAAAACTGCCGGCAGCGACGAGAAGACTCATAAGTTGCAGATGTTCATCACGTTCGTTAGGGACTTCTTCAAAGACCGCTCGCTGATGTCGAGCGATGAGATTGCCGCCTTTAACGACGCATACGAGTTTGTATTGAACTCAAGCCCAGACAACCGCGCCGTGCTATACTCTGAGTTGCACAACCAAATGGGAAAGACCAGACAGGAGGCTGAGGTATGGGTGAACAAGATGAAAGACGACAACCCGAAGAAATGGTACTTGATGGGACTGCTGTGGAGCGAAGAGAGCAACAAAGACGGAGCTACGGGTGTGCCTTACTATATGGCACTGTTCCAGCACAGTTTTGACCTTGAGCCGAAATACAAACGACTATACTTCAACGAAGGAAACGTCAGCGACGACATACGCAAGCAATACCCTTATCGCCGCAAAGACATAAACAAATATCGCAGCGCATTCCCACGCGTGATAGAAGCCATAAAAGTGCTTCAAGAGAGCTACTTACAAAAACTTAGCAAATGAGATTACGTATAGCCTACATATTACCACTTACGCTATCGCTGGTCGCTATGCCAATAGCGGCGCAGAGCAACGACGCTCAGAAGAAAGCCATTCGTGACAGCCTTGAAAAAGCGTACGACTTTGACGAGTTGGAACTGCAAAGCGACACCGCCGGCAAGACGCAGATAAACCGCGCTAAAGGCTTCAACGCATACGAATATGTGCTGGAGAACAGATACCTGAACCGTGGCGACCAGTTCACCAAGCGCTGGAACGACCATCTGTTCATGCAAGTGGGCGTAGGCGCTGAGCGAATAATTCCGCCGTCAAGCCAATATAAATACGATGCGCTGATGGGCGCTCACCTTGCCATTGGTAAGCAATTTGACCGACTGAACAGTCTGCGACTGTCGGTAAACGGCAACTACGGCTATCAGCGACAGTTTGACTATACATTCTTCCGCTTAGGCGGTAAACTGGATTACATCTTCAGTCTGTCAGATTACTTTGGTGGCTACGACCCTACGCGCCGCCTTAATCTGTCGGCAATAGTTGGTGCCGGCTATCAATACGCTAAACGCTCGTACGACAAGAGCACGGCATCAGCACCGGAGGCACACATCGGCGTACAGATGAGGTTCTTCACCGGTCCACAGGCTTACATTGCACTGGAACCATACATTGGCATGGGCGGCGACCAACTTGACCTGTCGGCAAACCACAACTGGCGTTCGTACGACGCTTTCTATGGCGTGAACCTCAGTTTTATATATTATCTGCGCAACAATCTGTCGCCACAAGCGAAATTGAGAATACTGAAAGAGCGCAGCAAGAGCAACTATCTGTCAACAGACTCACTGCCACAGTCATGGCGCCAGCCATGGTTCGTGGAGGTTACAAACGGACTTGCGTTTAACAACGACGCCGACTTGGGCATGGGCGAGACCATGGGCCACGAAGTGGCTCTGTCGTTAGGCAAATGGCTGTCGCCGATGATTGGTTTCAGACTGAGTGCATTCTCTCGCTCAAACACATGGCGCAAAGAAAAAGACTATGCCGACCACTTGTCAACCATCACCGAGTATGAACGATTCTATCACAGCGTATACGCCGGCGGCAGAGTGGAAGGTATGCTAAATCCGTTTGGCATTAGCAAAAACTATAACTGGGACAGCCCATTCGGCGCTTATCTGACGTTTGGCGTGGAATATGGTCACTTGGCAAAATACGAAAGCAACGAGAAACTGAGCTGCAACAGCGAGGGCTTCACCATTGGCGCACACCTGTGGGCAAAGCTGACACCCGACTTGCAACTATTCATTGAGCCACGCTATTACAGCAACCAGTACAACGTGCCGTTTACCAACAACTCATGGTATGAGCGCTACGCTGAAAAGGGACTGGTGGTTAACGCCGGCGTAACCATGCTGATGCGCACACGAAAGTATCGTGACGCAAGACTGAGCGAAGGGTTCAAGCAACGCCACTTCGTCATTGGTGTTGAGGGCGGCACAAGCCTTATGCAGACAAGCAATGCCACCATTAAGCAGAACTCACATTTCGCATATAACTACGGCGGCTTCATGGAGTATCACTTCGGTGACTTCTCCGGCGTAAGGGCATCATTCCAGTATATGCAGCGACAGGGCGACACGCACTCTCGCTATTGGGACATCTACACCGGCACCGACGGCAAGACAGCCGCTTATCTGAATAAGTTTGGCAGACTGTGGAATCATAAATACACCTTCGGACTGGCTTCGCTGAGCTACGACGCCAATCTGACCACACTGATGGGTGGACCGATGAAGAAACGTCTGTTTGAACTGGAAGCATTCGCCGGTCCTACATATCTGATTGTGATGAAGTCAGAGAGCGCACTTGACCCTATTGAGCGCCTTACTGCCAACCACAAGGCTGTGCTGGAAGAGCCGGTAGAGACCAAGAGCAAATTTGGAATGCACGTTGGCGTAAAGCTGATAGCAAACATATCGAGCCACTTCGCGGTGACACTCTCGCCAACATACTACTTCATTAACGGTCTGGAGATGAACGGCTTTAGACTGCCGAAACTCGGAAAGAACTTCTCATGCTTCGAGACAATAAACATTGGCTTTGAGTACAAACTTTAAGACACTCGCACTATGAACAAACTGAAATACATATTTCTCTCTCTGGCACTGCTGATAACGATTGACGCAAATGCCCAGAAAGAAAATTACGATGCTATTGAAAAGGCATTTACGGAGACCTTGCACAAGTTCTCCATTATGGCAGATACTCTCGCATCAAATATTTCACTTGAGCATAAGAAAGAGCCAGAGGTGCAGGTGCGACTGGCAAGAGCATACTTCCGCAACCGTGAAGAGAGTAAAGCCCGCGCATACGTACAGAAAGCCATTGACATAGACCCAACATACGTGCCGGCATA
>CAZPNJ010000066.1:0-8821 GCA_964587765.1 uncultured Prevotella sp. | reverse complement strand
GGCTATGGTTGAGGTAGAGCCATATACTGGAGTAAAAATCCCGTATCGCTATTCTGGCGGAGGACCTATTGAAATTGACTTCAGCATAATGAGCGAAAACCCGAACTTCTTTGAGGAGTCGCGCGAAGAGATACGCCCCGAAGACTATAAGGCAAAACAGCAACAACGAAGAATAAAGATAATGAAACACGCGCAGAAAGTAGCGCAACAGAAACATAAACAGAAAAAATGAGAATGCTTAGATTAGCGATAGCCATAGCCCTGACTGGCTGCTTTGGCGAAACAGCCACCGCAAAAGCAGACGGTGGCATGGTTAAACCGGCAATGTATGTTAACGGCACAGACACCACGGCACAACTGTTCGTTTATTGTCCCAATGAGAAAGACGGGCTGCATGTGGCGTATCTGACTGAAAACGACCAGTGGCAAGACCTTGGCAAGATGCTGTCGTCGGATTACGGGCCGTGGGGTTCGGACAAGCGCATGATTGACCTTAGTGTGGCGCGTGCCGGCGACGGTTCGTGGCGCGCCGTGTGGGCGGTAAACAAGATTGCGCCCTGCTTTGCCGTGGCTTACAGCAAAGACTTATGTTTCTGGCGTCCGCAGGACTATCCGATGGTTAGCGTAAAAGACGTGCGCCGCCCGATAGTGTTTCCGATGGAAGATGGAACGTGCGACATATACTTCACTTCAGACAAAGGCAAGCGCTATGTTATGGCAGAGCGAGATTTCCGCCACTTCTCAAAGGACGAGCCGTCGGCAATCGGCGACGATGCCTGGATAAAAGACACGGCGACCATTGGCGGCAAACTGCTGAAGGGCAACTCATTTGAGGTGGAACTGAGCGCACTGAACAAGGTTATAGCATACACTCAGTGGCAGAAGAACGAAAATAAACTCAATGCCGAGTCAATGCAAGACGACGCTGAGACGTTCAAAGGACTGAGCGGCGTGAACGCTACGATTGCGGTTGACATAAACAGGCAAAAGGCTATCAGCGACAAGCTGGTGGGCATATTCTTTGAGGACATAAGCTATGCCGCCGACGGCGGACTGTATGCCGAACTGGTGCAAAACCGCGACTTTGAATATTCAAGCGCTGACCGTGGCGGCTGGAACGCAACGACGGCATGGCGCTCGACCAAACAGATAAACATTAAATCCGACCGACCATTGAGCGACAACAACAAGCACTATGCTGTGATGAGCGCCGACGAGCAACTGATAAACTCTGGCTTTGACGGCATTGCCGACACTGGAGCGGTTTACAGCTTCTCGGTCTTCGCTCGCAACATCGACGTAAAGAAAAAGAAGATGGCGGTGGCACTGGTTGACAAAGACGGAAACATCTTAGCAGAAGAGAGTTTCAAAGTAACAAGCGGCGACTGGCAAAAATACTCGCTAAAGCTGGACACAAGAAAGGCTAAGCGCACGGAAAGACTGATACAAGCCAACCTGATATTGACGGCGCAGAAAGAGGGCAACGTGGCGGTTGACATGGTTTCGCTCTTCCCGGAAGAGACTTTCATGGGCAGAGAAAACGGACTCAGAAAAGACCTTGCGCAGAAGATAGCCGACCTGAAACCGAAGTTCATGCGTTTCCCAGGTGGTTGCATGAGCCACGGACAGGGTATTGACAACATTTATCACTGGCAGGAAACCATTGGCAAGTTGCAAGACCGTAAGCCGGAAATGAACATTTGGAACTATCACCAGACGCGCGGACTTGGTTTTTATGAGTATTTCCAGTTCTGCGAAGACATAGGCGCTGAGCCATTGCCTGTGCTGTCGGCAGGTGTGCCTTGTCAAAACTCGCAGCCCAATGCGGCAGGTATGGCTGGACAGCAGGGCGGCATCGACATGAAAGATATGCCTGCCTATTGCGAGGAGTTATGCAATCTGATTGAGTGGGCGAACGGCAACCCAGCGACAAGCAAGTGGGCGAAGATGAGAGCTGAAGCAGGTCACCCTGCCCCATTCAACCTTAAATATATTGGTGTGGGCAACGAAGACCTTATCTCAACGGCGTTTGAAGAGCGCTACCTGATGATATGCAAAGCCATAAAAGCGAAATATCCTGAGATAAAAGTCATTGGCACAGTTGGTCCGTTCCACTACCCTTCGTCTGACTATGTTGAGGGCTGGGAGGTAGCGAAAGCCAACAAGCAGTACATAGACGCAGTGGACGAGCATTACTATGAATCGACAGGCTGGTTCTTGAACCACCAAGACTATTACGACAACTACGACCGAACCGCGCCCAAGGTGTATGTTGGCGAATATGCGTGCCACGTAAGAGGCAGAAAGAGCAACGTAGAGGCAGCTCTCGCGGAGGCTATTCATCTGACCACCTGCGAGCGCAACGGAGACATTGTTGCCATGACTTCATACGCCCCGATGCTCAGCAACGTAAAGCACCAGAACTGGCACCCAAACATGATTTACTTCAACAACGCCACCTCGTGGATTACACCTACTTATGAGACTCAGCGCCTATACTCAAACAACGCCGGCGACAAGTATATCGCCACCTGCGTCAATATTGACATTAAATTGGCGAAAGACAGAAATGCAAACTCTAACGGCCATGCCAATCTCGTGAAAAACAGAATTGCGGCGACCGTCGTTAAAGACACAAAAACCGATAGCACTATTCTAAAGGTAGTAAATGCGCTGCCAACTACCACAAACGCCACCATCAGCGGCATCGCAATACCAGCCGGTGCCCACATCGAAGGCTTTCACGGAAAGGTAATGGACGAACAAGTCACCACCATCAAGCAAACCTTCAATGGCGGCAACACTCTCACCCTCGCCCCCTACTCCTTATATATAATAAGGTGGTAAAGGGATGGACAAACTATACTTTTGATTTATGAAATACGTTATGCGCAATATATGTCTTCATATAATTTGCGCATAACTTTTATAGAGAAAGTCTTCTCAACATACTCTCGTCCTTGTCGGACAATCTCTGTCCTATTCACAGACGATAGCACCTCATTAAATATATGAACATATTCATCAAGTGTCCCATTAGGCGCTTTTAGCTGCCAGTCATTGGGCACGGTTTCGTTCAGCCCTGCCACATCGTTTATTATAACAGGCGTTCCGCTTAAACTTGACTCCACAGAAAGTATGCCCAAGCCCTCGAATATAGAGGGCATAAAAAGGTAGTCAAACGAAGACAAGTATGAAGGGAGTCCATACTTGGGGCCTTTTATTGCAACATTTTTCTGGCCTTGTAGTCTATTAAAGACCAATTCTTTCAGGCTACCATCTCCGAAGATATGGAAGAAATAACGCTCGTCGTTCTTAAGCGAAGCAATTACTTCAACTAACTTGTCAATGCCTTTCTGAGGTTCAAACCGACCAGCGAAAAGCACGTTTATCTTCCCCTCTACGATACCATCATAAGATTTCGGCATTGCCGATTCTATACCATTATATATTATTGGGGGTAACTCGCCATATTCTTTGTTATAACTTTCTTGCACGGCTTGCGATATGGCGATATTCGATTTACACTCCTTGAAGAATCGCTCCACCTTTTCGCCTATCGCCTTTTGACCTGTCCACAACACCGTATTATGTATAGTCCTAACAACCTTACAATGTTTCTTTGCAAAAGGGAACATCTTGAAGAACAGCCAGGTCGCAATATCTGGCGCCTCTGTATGTGAATGTATAACCGTGGGCTTATAACGCAAATACAAGAAAATGAACCACAATGGAAACAGCAATGCCGCTATACGCTCAAACAAGAAATGGAATTGAATGTCGGGGACAATAAAGCGGTGATACATAATATCACCTTTTTGCAGTTCGTCTCTGAACACATGGGAATACTCACCACGCGACCTTAGCAACTCCACCACGTGATACTCTATTTGCGGATTGCCTGACTCCACGATACTTAACGCCACTTTTTCCGCTCCTCCCAAATTAAAATGGGATATGATATGAAACACTTTCTCCATTAAAATCTTTCTCTTTATTAATTACTACACAGCCTATAGAGCTATTTAAGAATACAAATGTACACAACAAAATCCACTTATACAAGTAGGATATAAGATTTGTTTTTCTTATATTTGCAAACTAAATAAGAATATATATGAGAAAATTAGTTTGGATTACCCCTTCATATTTCTTTGATACAGACGGACAGATTGTCCATTTATTAAAGAAAAAGTACGATATAGATTGGTATGTAATATGCGCCTACGGAACTCCACCCGTAGAAAGTGCACCCTTTGAGCAGAACCCTTATGTTGACAAAATCATTACGCAGAAACATAAGCACCTTATAGACCCAAGAGCATTTATAAATGTTTTACGTTTCGTATTAAAGGTTAGGCGCACCTCGCCAGACCTTATATACATAGGTTGGAATGGGATGCCGTATGCCATGTTACTATTTTTCTTACTCTGCAACAAGAAAAAGATGATTTTCTCTGGACATGAAGTTGACACCGAGAAATGGTGGAGCAAGAATAGTTATAAGAGACACTATCACCGTTATTTCCTAAAGAGGATAGGTTATGTACATGTATTTTCTGAGCACATGAGGGATAGATTTCATCAGCTTTTCCCAAAAACGAAATATCTCTATATACCCATGGCGGCAAAGAACTGGGGAGAACCAACCAAAACACGACAGGACTACCGACGCACGTTCTTATTCTTTGGTGGCATACGTGCGAACAAGCGCTTGGACATTTTGATGGATGCTTTCAAAGGACTTGATGAGAATTATTCTTCCAGAGCAAGACTCTTAATCTGCGGAAATTGTTCAGAAGAAGTTAGAGCACGTGTTCTTAAAGCAACTGAAAACAGAAACAATATTGAATTACATCTTAAATTCACACCTATTGAAGAGGTGGCTAATGTATTCAATGCTTCTGACTATATAGTATTACCATACGAAGAGATTGCCCAAAGCGGTGTTATGCATACCTCTCAAAACTATTATCTTCCTTGTATTGTCAGCGACATAGATGGCTTTAAGGGATTTGTTGAAGACAAAAAAACAGGATTTGTTTTTCACAAAGGCGATGTTAGCGCATTGCGTACCATATTAGAGAATTGTATAGATCAATCTCCTGAAGAATACAACGATATAAAAGCAAATTATAAAAAGTTTGTTGACGACAACTATTCACGAGAAGCTATCGCTCAAAAATATATAGCCAATATTGACAATATTATCAATCAGTAATATTGATGATTGGTCATTGGGATAATGCGTTTATGGCAGACGAACTAAAAAACAAAACAGCAAAAGGATTAGCATGGGGATTTATTAACAGTGGATTCACACAGTTAATAAATCTTGTTATGGGAATAATATTGGCACGAGTCCTATCAAAAAGTGACTATGGAATGGTTGGAGTCTTAGCTATATTCTCTGCTATTGCCGGTCAACTGCAGAGCTGGGGATTTGCACAAGCTTTAACAAACAAAAAAGAGGTGACAGCCGAAGATTATAACGCAGTCTTTTGGTTTAATATCTCTGTCAGCATTATTTGCTATATTGTGCTCTTCTTTTGCGCACCTTACATTGCAGATTTCTACCACAAAGAAGAGCTGCTGATAGTATCAAGAGTTTTATTCTTGTCTTTCGTAGTTTCCGCTTTTGGAATAGCACATGGGGCATATATGTATCGCAATCTAATGGTTAAACAAACGGCCTTAGTTTCAACAGTTTCGCTACTGGTTGGCGGAATTATAGGAGTCATATTTGCATTATGCGGATTTGCATACTGGAGTATTGTAACGCAAACATTAGTAATGCTAATAGTTGCAAATATAATGAGATATATTATAGTGCCATGGCATCCTGGTTTGCATTTTAAAATTAAGCCACTAATCCCAATGCTTAAGTTTGGTTCTGGAATGGTTTTAACCAACATATTAACCTCTATAAACGGTAATATATTATCTGTTTTCTTAGGGCGTTTTTACCCTTTGTCTGCTGTAGGAAGCTATACTCAAGCCAACAAATGGAATGGTATGGCAAGTTCTATGCTTACAAACACCATATCGCAAGTAGCACAACCTGTAATGGCAAGAATAAGTGATGATAGCGAGCGAGAGAAAAGAGCTTTTCGGAAAATGATACGTTTCTGCTCATTTATTTCTTTCCCTTGTATATTTGGTCTTGCATTAATATCAAAAGAGTTTATTGTTGCAACCATATCCACAAAATGGCTTGAGAGCGTTCCCTTATTACAGGTGCTATGTATTGGAGGTGCATTTATGCCAATGCTTACAGTCTATCAGAACTTAGTTGTCAGTAAAGGGAAATCATTTGTTTATTTATGGCTAAATGTCATTCAAATGTTGCTTATAACAGCAATGACATTCATATTGCGCCATTACGATGTACTAATACTTGTTGGGGCATATTCAGCTCTAAACATATTTACAATTTTGTTTTGGCAATATTTTGCAAACAAGTATATTGGCATTAAACTACATGAGATATTACTTGATAGCCTGCCTTTCATGTTTGTTGCAGGAAGCATTATGATTGCTACATACTATTTTACGCAAAACATTAATAATATATATGTTCTTTTAGTTGCAAAAATCTTTATTGCCTTTTGTTTATATTGTTTATTAATGAAGATTATGAAAGTTAAGATGATGGACGATTGTTGGCTTTTCCTAAAAGACAAGTTGCACTTAAGCAATTAGTTTTATATACTTTATTAATGACAGAACAAGGTTCTTGTCTTTATAATGATTATGTATATTCGCTTTATTATGCGAAAATATAAATAAGATATTCTATGTATATTTTTGTTAGCATATAAAATCGCCGCTATTCTTATAAAGGAATTATTATAAGAACATGGAGTTAAGAACTGGGGTATCTGAATACTTATTGAAGATTCAACTACCGTCTTTAAGATTCTAATTTTTCCTAATTCCAAAGCATTACGATACTTTTTCTTTTTATCATTATTCTCATAGAAATTTTCTACGACGCTCATGGCTCTACATGCGGACAAAACATTCTTTTTACATTGTTCGTTGCCCTTATCCAAGAATGAGCTATTACCATCCCCGATACGATAATAATAAACTACGTCACTAATATATGTGCGTTTTATAGAATAATAAGAAACCCTTGCATTTGTACAGAAATCCTCATTGTCATTTACATTTGGCACAAACCACACGTTGTTTTCTGTGAAAAGAGAACGTTTGTACATCTTACCCCATATCGCATGATTAACACAACTTTGAAACAACAACAATTTAATGTACACATTACGGTTATATATTCTTTGGGGAATTTGTTTTTTTTCCAAAACACCTTTATTTAAAATTTGAAATGCCCCTTCAACAATATCAACATCAACAGACTTTGCTGCTCTTTCATGCAACTTCTCAACAGCGTTTAAAGGCAAAATATCGTCACTATCAACAAACATAACGTAATCACCCGTTGCATTTCTTAAACAGACATTCCTTGTTTCACCCGACCCTAAATTCTTTTCATTACGAAGAATATGCACAGAATCTTTCCTTTGAGGATATTTTTCTAATGTCTTCAACAATACACCTACGCTATTATCTGTAGAGCAATCATCAACGAATACATATTCTATATTGTCAAAAGTCTGTTCAAACAAACTTTTGGCACACTGCTCTATAAACTTTTCTACATTATATATTGGGACAAGAATGCTAACTTCCATAAATTTCAATACTCTATATATTGCAAATGTAATACATTTATTTATGATTATCATATATATAGTCTATCAAATTATTCTAAACAACCTCAATTTATTATAGAAAAATTCTACAGATTTCTAAAAACACATTAATTTTGCACTAAATAGGGCACCATAAACATTAGGAATAATGAGAAATAAATATATACAAGAATACACAAACAAGCATCTAAGAGAATTACAACTGAAAGAACTGTCTATTCTTGAAGAGATTGACAAAATATGCAGACGTAACAACATCACATATTGGTTAGATTACGGGACTTGTCTTGGCGCAGTAAGACATGGAGGATTTATTCCATGGGACGATGACATGGACATTGCTATGGACGAAAAGGATCTTCAACGTTTCATAGAACATGCCAAGAAAGAACTTCCTGAGAATCTGATTATTCAAACAGGAGCAAAAGACCCAAACGGTTTCTTATGGTTTTATAAAGTACGCGACATAAATTCAATTTTCATTGAAGCAAGTGACGACTTTAGAAAAGATTATTGTAAAGGTATCTGGGTTGACATTTTCCCTTTTACCAGTTACCCTTATATAAAAAAGAAGAAGCTAAAGAATATTACCCATAAAATTCTAAACAGTAGAAATGTTTTATATTCTTTACACAGATACTCATTACGTTCATTCATAGAGTTCTTCTTTTTCGGCTTCAAGAACTCTTTTTTTAGAGCATATTGGAAATTATACTGTGCTACTCATAATAAAGACAAGTACTATTCTTACAAAATGGATTATAACACCTATGGAATAGAACATAAACGGGAAGACGTGCTACCCGTTAAAGACATCATATTTGAAGGGAAAACCTTTATGGGACCAGCAAACCCTGACCAATATCTAAAAAATATATATGGAGATTATATGACTTTACCCCCTGTTGAAAAGCGCGAATCACACGCTATCTTCTTCAAGACGTCATTAGTATAAATTATTTGCTGTTCAAATCCAATATTGAAATCTCAGCGCCATATATTTTGGCTGCAATTTGCGAGAAACTGCTACCATAACTACCATATATAATCTTTGTTTTTGCTAAAGCATACATTTCTGCTAATGCATT